>CAMMCS010000069.1 GCA_946494635.1 uncultured Oscillibacter sp.
TGCGGTCCAGGCCGATGTCCGTGGCCTTCACCGCCGGCACCGCCTCCAGCTCCGCAGAGGTGAAGTCGTCCTCAGTGATGCCGTACTTCTCGTTCAGCAGCTTCATCACCGCCACCTTCACCCGTCCGGACTCCTCCGTTCCCTCCAGGGGCCGGCTGCCCAGCAGCAGGTTCAGTGTCTCGGCGGGGATGGCCTCAGCCAGGGTCTTCTTGTTCTGCTCCGCCCCCAGGTGGGGCAGCAGGTCCGTGATCACCAGCCGGGGGTCGTCCGGATCCGCGCCGATGTTCACCTGCACGCTGGTGCCGTCCCGCAGGGCCACCACGCCGTGGAGCTCCAGGGGGATGGTGACCCACTGGTACTTGCGGATGCCGCCGTAGTAGTGGGTCTTGAAATAGGCCAGCTCCCCGTCCTCATACAGGGGGTTGGGCTTCAGGTCCAGCCGGGGGGAGTCGATGTGGGCGGCGGCAATCTGGGTGCCCTCCGCCAGGGACTTCTCCCCGATGTGGGCCAGCAGCACGCTCTTGCCCCGGTTGTTGAGATAGACCTTGTCTCCGGGCTTCACCGCCGCGCCGCGGACGTAGGGCCGGTACCCGGCCTGTTCCGCCAGGCGGATCACCTCCGCGGCGCACAGCCGCTCGGTCTTGCCGGCATCCAGAAACGCCTTATAGCCCCCGCAGTACGCCTCCATAGCGGCCTCGCCGGCCTTGTCCAGCCGATCAAAGCCGTTGCGGCGGCGGGAGAGCAGCTGCTCCTTCAGCGCCTTGAACTCATGCTTTTCCATGTGATTTTTCCTCCTTGATGGTCTCGCTCAGCCGCCGGAAAAACTCCCGGGCCGTCTCTTCAAAGGCTCCCGCAGTATCGGCGTCATTATTCAGCTCACAGTCGCATTTGCCCCGGTAGTACTCATCCGGCTGCTGGGCGGAGATCCGCAGCCGGGCGTACTGCCCCGAAATATTGTCCCGGGCCATGATCCGCCGGACCCGCAGCTCCAGCGGGGAGGTGACGGCCACCGTCCGGTCGCACAGCTGATCCAGCCCGCCCTCCAGCAGGTTGATGGCGTCAATGGCGAAGAGCTTGCTGTCCGAGGCGGCCAGCCGCCGCCGCACCTCCGGCACCAGATGGCGGAAAATAATGCTGTTGAGCTGCTCCATCCGGTCCTTGTGGGAGAAGACCTCCTGCCCCAGCTTCTTCCGGTCCAGCCGGCCATCGGCGTCAAAGGCGCCGGGGAAGGATACGCCGATCTCATCCCGCAGGGCGTCGCAGGTTTCCAGCATCCCGTGATAGAGCTCGTCGCAGTCGATGGTCTCGCCCCCCAGAGACCGGATGGCCCGCAGGGCGCTGGACTTGCCAGCGCCGGTGCCGCCGGTAAGCCCCAGCACCACCCGCTCGCTGTCCGCCTCCACCACATGGAAGCCGGCGGCCTTTTTCAGCCGGTTGCCGATGGCCAGGCCCAGGCCCCGGTTATCCGGGCATTGCGCAAAAATCTCCGTGACAGGGCTGGCGTCAAAGGTCCGCAGGGCGTCAAACACCCGCTGGGCCTGGGCCAGCTTGTCCCCGGCGGGGCCCAGGGTGTGGACCTCCTGCTCCCGGAACAGCTCCGCAAACTCGTCAAAGCAGATGACGCCGGAGGTGGGTCCCACCCGCCGCAGGATCTCCCGGGCGGACTTCTCCGGCGCGCCGGTGACCACGGTGACCGGCGCCTTGGGGGCATAGTGGCGGTACTTCATCCCCGGTGCCCGGGGCTTCTCCCCCTCCGCCAAAGTCCCATTGACGGCCTTGTCCAGCTCGATCTTGCCGATGAGCCGCTCCAGATCCTCCAGGGGCAGCCCGCCGGGACGCAGCAGCCGGGGCGGGTCGCAGGTGAGATCCAGAATTGTAGACTCCACCCCCACCGCGCAGGGGCCCCCGTCCACCACGCCGCTGATGCGGCCGTTCATATCCTCCAGCACGTCCTGGGCCGTGGTGCAGCTGGGCCGGCCGGAGAGGTTGGCACTGGGAGCCGCAATGGGGATTCCCGCCTCCCGAATAATGGCCAGGGTCACCGGGTGGTTGGGGCAGCGCACCGCCACTGTGTCCAGCCCGGCAGTGGTCTCATCGGGGATGATGGGCCGCCGCTTCAGGATCATGGTCAGGGGGCCGGGCCAGAACTTCCGGGCCAGCACATAGGCCAGGGGCGGCACATCGGCGCAGTACCGGGGCAGCCACTGGGCCCCGGTGACATGGATGATGAGCGGATTGTCCTGGGGCCGGCCCTTGGCCTCAAAAATCCGCTTCACCGCAGCGCCGTCCAGTGCGTTGGCGCCCAGGCCGTACACTGTCTCCGTAGGGATGCCCACAAGCCCCCCCTCCCGCAGGATTTTGGCCGCCGCGGCGATTTTGTCCTCGATCTCTTTCTGAGGTCCTTTGGTATCCCGCAAATCAAAATATCGTGTCTGCATATCTCTCGCCTCTGTCTCTCTTCGCCGGGCAGAACTCCGGCGGTTTGTTCCGTGTCATCCCGGCGCGCCTCATCCGGCTTCGCCGGACTTCAGCTTTTCCGCCTGATCGGCGGTCACCAGCGCGTCAATGAGCTCGTCCAGGTCTCCATTCAAAATAGCATCAATCCGGTAAAGCGTCAAGCCAATCCGGTGATCCGTCACCCGGCCCTGGGGAAAGTTGTAGGTGCGGATCTTCTCGCTGCGGTCGCCGCTGCCCACCTGGCTCTTCCGCTCTCTGGCGATGTCGGCGTCCTGCTTCTCCCGCTCGATCTCATACAATCTTGACGCCAGAAGGCGCATGGCCTTGTCCCGGTTCTGGAACTGGCTGCGCTCCTGCTGGCACTCCACCACCATGCCGGTGGGCCGGTGGATCAGCCGCACGGCGGAGGAGGTTTTGTTCACATGCTGGCCGCCGGCGCCGCTGGCCCGGTAGACCTGCATCTCGATGTCCGCCGGGTCCAGCTTCACGTCCACTGCCTCCGCCTCCGGCAGCACCGCCACCGTGGCGGCGGAGGTCTGGATGCGGCCGTTGGACTCCGTCACCGGCACCCGCTGGACCCGGTGGACGCCGCTCTCGAATTTCAGCCGGGACCAGGCGCCCTCGCCCTCGATGAGGACGCTGCACTCCTTCACGCCGCCCAGCTCCGTCTCGTTCAGCTCCACGGTGTCCGTCCTCCAGCCCCGGGCGGCGGCGTACATGGTGTACATCCGCAGCAGCGATGCGGCAAACAGCGCCGCCTCCTCGCCGCCGGTGCCCGCCCGGATCTCCAAAATCACGTTCCTCTGATCGTTGGGATCCCGGGGAAGCAGCAGCCGCTTCAGCTCCTGGCGCAGCCGCTCCGCCTCTTCCCGTGCGGCGTTCAGCTCCGCCTGGGCCAGCTCCCGCAGCTCCGGGTCGGGGATCAGCTCCTCCGCCGCGGCAGCGTCCGCCTCCGCCCGCCGGTATCTCTCATATGTCTCCGCCACCGGGGCCAGCTCCTTCAGCTCCCGGTTCACGGTCCGCAGCCGGTCCGCGTCGCCGTAGACCGATGGATCCGCCAGCTGGGCCTGCAGGTCCTCGTACCGCAGGGCCAGCTCCTTCAGTTTTTCCAGCATGGGGGCGCTCCTCTCCTGTGAATTTCTGAAAGAGGGCGCCCGCTACTGCCCCTCCAGGACCGTCCGCACCTGCCGCAGGAACTCCTCCAGCCAGAAGGCCCAGCCCACGTCCCCGCTCCGCAGGGATACCGCCGCCCGGTGCCCGGCGGGCACGTTCAGATCCATCTGGCGGTAGACCTCCCGGTAGCGGGAGCCGCTGGAGCGGGTAATCACATAAGCGGCGTTTTTGATTTCAGCGCCGTGATCCCTGAGAAACGACCGCATGACGGCGCTCTCCCGCCCCGCCCACACCGGGGTCCCCAGAATCACCAGCCGATACTCGCCCAAAGGGCGTTCCGTCGCGGCCGGCTCCACAGGGCGGGTGTTCTTCCGCACGGCGTCCAGGCCGCAGCGGATCCAGCCCTTCCAGCCGCTCCGGTCCACGCCGTCCCGCAGCTCAGCCAGCTCGGCGCCCAGCTCAGCGGCGATCTCCTCCATGGCCTTCTTGGTGTTCCCCGTCCGGGAATAATAGATGCACAGGATATCACTCATTTGGTTCCTCCGTATCCGCTCAGTCCAGCAGGAATGTCTTTACCATGGCAAAGGCCTCCCGCAGGTAGTAGTTCACCGTGAGATGCGCCCAGGGCAGCTCCGCCGGGACGCCGGTCACGTCTCCGTAGCCCTGCCGGGCGGCAATCAGCTCCGACCGGGCGACGTGGAAGCCGTTGGTGACCACCGCCACGGTGTCTCTGGCCGGGGCCACCCCCGCCTCATACAGCAAAGGCTTGGAGCAGGCGAAGTTCTCCGCCGTGGAGGTGGAGCGATCCTCCAGGATCAGCCGCTCCGGCTCCACGCCCAGCGCCTCCAGGCCCCGGCGCATGGCCTCGGCCTCGGTGATGTCCTCCCCCGGCCCCTGGCCGCCGGAAAGCACCGCCGGTATGTCCGGATGCGCCCGCAGATAGGCGGCGGCAGCCTCGATGCGGCTCTGCAGGACCAGGGACGGGGTCTCCCCGTTGACGCCTGCTCCCAGGACGACCACGGCGGCGGCAGGCTCGTCCTCCGCGGGCGGCTGACGGCCCTCGGCGATCACATAGCCCTCCAGGATGACCAGCGGCACCAGCACCAGGGCCACAGCGGCCCGGAAGGCCAGCCGGCACCGCCAGCCCCGCTGTGACCGGCGGGCCCAGCGGTCCAGCAGGACCTCCATCGCCAGCAGCGCCGCCAGCCCCAGCAGCAAAAAGCCGGAAAAGCGGATGCCCAGGCTCCGGATGAACACCAGCAGCAGCCCCAGCACGGCGCACACCGCCGCAGCGGCCAGGCCGATCCGGTCCCACAGGCGGCGGGCTCCCCGGTACCGGCCATACCGGTACAGCGGCCTCGCTTTAGCCCTCTGCCTCTTCACTGAGCTGCTCCCACCTTTCGTACAGGGCGTCCAGCTCCGCCTGGGCGGCGTCCTTCTGCCCCACCAGCTCGCTGAGCTTCTCGTAGTCGCAGGCGGCGGCCTCCATGTCCCTCTCCAACTGGGCGATGTGCTCCTCCGCCCTGGCGATGTCCCGCTCGCAGATGGTCAGCTGCCGCCGGGCCGCCTGCTGGGCCTTGTTGCCCCGCTGGGGCCGCTCCGCGGCGGGCTTTTCCCGCTCCTTCTCCGGCTTGGGGGCGGCGGCCTTCTCCGCCTCCTCCTGGGCCTTCATCTGCCGGTACTGGGCAAAGCCGCAGGGGTAGTCGGTGATGGTGCCGTCCGCCAGCTCCCAGATCCGGGTGGCGAAGCGGTTGATGAAGTACCGGTCGTGGCTGACGAACAGCAGCGTGCCGTCATAGGCCTCCACCGCCTCCTCAATCCACTCCCGGGAATCGATGTCCAGATGGTTGGTGGGCTCGTCCAGGATCAGGAAGTTGATCTCGTCGTCCATCAGCATACACAGCCGCAGGCGGCTCTGCTCCCCGCCGGAGAGCACCGACACGGGCTTGAACACGTCCTCCCCCCGGAAGTCATAGGCCGCCAGCCGGTTCCGGGCGCTCTGGGCCGAAAGGCCCCGCTTGGCGGCCATCATGTTCTCCACCAGGTTCCAGTCCGGGTGGTCGAAGTGGACGATCTGGGGCAGGTACGCCTCCTTCACCTGGGGGCCGGTCTTGATGCGGCCGTCGTCCGGGTACAGCTCCCCCACGATCATCTTGATGAGGGTGGACTTTCCGGTGCCGTTGTCGCCGATGAGGGCGATGCGCTCGCCCCCCTCCACCTTCAGGCTGATGCCCTCAAACAGGTGCTTGTCCCCATAGGACTTGGACACGTTCCGGATGCCCAGCACCTCGTCCCCGTGGAACTCCGCGGAGGAGAACCGGGCGTCCATCTTCCGGGCCTTGGTGGGCTTGGAGGTGGTGCGCATCCGCTCGATGCGCTTTTCCATGGAGATGGCCCGGCGGTAGGTCTTGTCCATACCCATGAAGGCCCACACCCGCAGCTGCTCCGCCGCCTTCTCCAGCTGCGCGATCTTGGCCTGCTCCTTTTCGTACTGCTTCATCCGCTCCTGGTAGCGGCGCTCCTTTTCCACGGCGTAGAAGCTGTAGTTCCCGCTGTAGAACTCCGCTTTCCCGTCCTGGATCTCGATGACCCGGGTGACGGTGCGGTCCAGAAAGTACCGGTCGTGGGAGATGGTGACCACCGTGCCGCGGAAGCCCCGGATGTACTCCTCCAGCCACTCGGTGGCGTGGAGGTCCAGGTGGTTGGTGGGCTCGTCCAGCAGCAGGATGTCCGTGTCCTCCAGGATGAGGCGGCCCAGGTTCACCCGGGTCTTCTCCCCGCCGGAGAGGCTGTCGAACAGCTGCTGCCGCTGGGCGTCCGGAATGGACAGGCCGTTTGCGATCTTGTTCACCGCCACGTCGGTGTCGTAGCCGCCGAAGGCCTCGAACCGCTCGCTGAGGGCGCCGTACCGCTTCAAAATGGCGGGATCGCTCTCCCCGGCGGCCATCCGGGCCTCCAGGGCCCGCATCTCCTCCGCCAGGCTCTCCAGCCGGGCGAAGGCGGAGCGCAGCACGTCCTCCACCGTGTAGCCGGCGGGATAGACGGGGATCTGGGAGATCAGGCCCACCCGCCGGCCCTGGCCCACCACGACGGTGCCCTCGTCATAGTCCAGCTCGCCGGTCAATATCTTGAACAGGGTGGTCTTGCCGGCGCCGTTGCGGCCCAGCAGCCCCACCCGCTCCCCCTGGTCCACCTGGAAGGTGAGGCCGTCCAGCACGTTCTTCCCCACCTCAAAGGATTTCACCAGGTTGTTTACTTGAATCTCAATCATACGCTTGCTTCAGTTGCTCCACAATCCAGCCGAAGTGCATGGCGTGGGACGCCTTCACCAGCATGGCGGTGTCCTCACCCAGCAGGTCGGTCAGCGTGCGGGCTGCCTCCTCCTTGGTGGCGAAATGGGTAACAGAGCCGCCGCTCTGGGCGGCGCCGTCGGCGATCTTCTCTGCCTTGTCGCCGATGGCGACAACCTCGTCAATTCCCAGCATGGCCGCGAGAGCCCCCATGTTGTAGTGGGCCTGGTCCGTCAGGGCGCCCAGCTCCCCCATGTCCCCCAGCACGGCCACCTTCCGGCCGCACTCGGTCTTGGCCAGGATCTCCAGGGCCGCGGTGACGGACTGGGGGTTGGCGTTGTAGCAGTCGTCCAGCACCAGACGGCCGTCCCGCAGCCGCAGCACCCGCATCCGGGAGCCCGCGGGCTCATAGGACGCCGCGCCCCGGGTGATCTCCTCCCGGTTCAGGCCCAGCTCCTCCCCCACTGCCACGGCGATGGCCGCGCAGTATGCCATGTGCTCTCCCGGTGCGGGGATGGTCAGATGATAGGTGTCCCGGGGGGACACGATGGTACAGGTGATGCCCGCCACCCCGTGATCCGCCACGTCCGTCACCCGGACGGCGCAGTGGTCCGACTGGCCGCAGCGGACGGTGCGGAAGGGCAGATCCAGGGTGTTCAGCAGGGCGTCGTCCCCGTTCAGCACCGCCAGTCCTTCCGGCTTCAGGTTCTCAAAGATCTCGCTCTTGGCCCTGAGGATCCCCTCCCGGCTGCCCAGGTGCTCGATGTGGGCGTCGCCGATGTTGGAGATAACGGCGATATCCGGCCGCACCATCTCCCCCAGGTAGCGGATCTCCCCGAAGTGGTTCATGCCGGTCTCGATCACCGCCGCCTGGTGCTCCGGCCCCAGGCCCAGCAGGGTCAGGGGGGTGCCGATGTCGTTGTTGAAGTTCTCCGGCGTCTTCAGCACCCGGAGCTTCGCCCCCAGCACCGCCGCCAGCATCTCCTTCGTGGTGGTCTTGCCCACGCTGCCGGTGACCTGGACAAAGGGGATGGCGAACCGGTCCCGGTAGGCGGACGCCAGGGCCCGCAGGGCCAGCCGGGTGTCCGCCACCCGGATGTAGAATTTATCCGGCCGCAGCGTCTCCGGCACCCGGGCGCAGAGGCATCCGGCCGCGCCGGCGTCCAGAGCCTTGCCGATGAAGTCGTGTCCGTCGAACTTCTCCCCCGTGATGGGCAGGAAGAGGCTGTTTGGGGCGATCTTCCGGCTGTCGGTGCATACAGCGGTGACAGGGGCGGGCTCCGCCCCCGGATTCAGCCAGGTGCCGCCCACGGCGGACACGATCTCCGGTATGGTCATGGGCTGCATGGGCTCACCCCCTTCTCTCGATCTGGCAGGAGAGCCGCACGATCTCCTCACAGAGCTGGCTGTAGCTCATGCCAACAGCGGCGGCCTCCTTGGGAACAAAGCTGTTGGGGGTCATGCCCGGCAGGGAGTTGGCCTCCAGCACCCACAGCTTCCCGTCCTTGTCCAAAATCATGTCCGTGCGGGAGTAGACTTCCAGCCCCAGGCAGCGGTGGACCCGCAGGGCCAGCTCGCCGGCGGCCTCCATCACTTCCGGCGATACCGGAGCGGGGCAGATCTCCGTCGCGGCTCCCGCCTGATATTTTGCCACATAGTCAAAATCCTTCCCGGCGGGCACGGTTTCCACCGCCGGCAGCCACCGGTCCCCCAGGACGGCCACCGTCAGCTCCCGGCCGTAGATCCGCTCCTCCGCCAGGACTCTGGCCCCGTAGCGCAGCACCTCTTCCAGGGCCTGCCGCAGCGCCGCCCGGTCCTCCGGTAAGTACACCCCCAGGGACGACCCGCCCCCGATGGTCTTGATGACGCATGGCATAGGCAGCGTCTGAGACAGTCTCTCCGCCTCCTCCTGCCCGTAGGACAGCAGCTGCCACCTGGGGGTAGGGATGCCGTTTGCGTCCATGATCTGCTTGCTCACCGCCTTGTCCATGGCGATGGCGGAGGCCAGATGGCCCGCGCCGGTATAGGGCACCCCCAGCAGGTCCAGGGCCGCCTGGATGCGGCCATCCTCCCCATCCATGCCGTGGAGGCCCAGGAATACCAGATCCGCCTGGCGGCAGATCTCCAGCACATGGGGGCCGATGTGACTGGGGCCCTGGTCCCGCCGGCTGCGCTTCACCGCCTCCAGATCCGGGGCCTCCACCCCGATGCTGACGTCCGGGCACAGGCCGTCCGGGGCGTCAAACAGCGTCTCCAGATCCGCCGGGACCTCCTCCAGCCCCAGGAACAGATCCACCAGGATGGCCCGGTGGCCGTTCTGCCGCAGGGCCCGGCACACACCGGTGCCGCTCACCAGGGACACGGTCCGCTCCGTGGAAATGCCGCCTGCCAAAACAACGATTTTCATTCCAGTTTCCAGTCCCTTCTCTTCTGACCGCTTTCTGATCGGTAGTCATAATCATCCTATTTTAATCTTCCATAGTTTAGCACACTCCATCCCGGAATACAACTGCCAAAACAGTCTCAGCCCCCGAAAGCGCCGCGCCCCTTTGGGGGGTGGTTGTCGGGGCCCGCTCCCCGCGAGAACAAAACCGGCGCGCCCCCCCCCCCCTCCCCCCCCCC
>CAMMCS010000070.1 GCA_946494635.1 uncultured Oscillibacter sp.
TTAGCGGACTTTGCGACGACGACAATGGGGGGTGCATCCCCGCTGGACAAGCCCCTTGTGGGAGCAGCCGCCCCCGAAAGGGGCCCATCCCCTTCAAAACGCGCAATACCCCCGGCGGGCAGCTGTGCTCCCGCCGGAGGCCCCGGCAGTGCCGATCACACCGCCATCAATTCCTTTTCCTTCTTGGCCAGCAGATCCTCCAGCTTCTTGCAGCTGTCGTCCGTCAGCTTCTGCAGGTCCTTCTCCGCCTGCTTCAGATCGTCCTCAGTGATCTCGGAGGACTTTTCCTTCTTCTTGAAGGCCTCCATAGCGTCTCGGCGGATGTTGCGGATGGCCACCTTGCCGTTTTCCGCGTACTTGCGGATCTGCTTCACCAGCTCCTTACGGCGCTCTTCCGTCAGCTGAGGGAAATTCAGGCGGATGCTGGCACCGTCGTTCTGGGGATTGATGCCCAGGTCAGAGTTCTGGATGGCCTTTTCGATGCCCTTCACCGCCGTCTTGTCCCAGGGGGAGATCAGCAGGGTGCGGGCGTCGGGAGAGGAGATGGCCGCGATCTGCTGGATGGGGGTGGGGCTTCCGTAGTAGTCCACCATGATCCGGTCCAGCACAGAGGCGTTGGCCCGGCCCGCCCGCACCGCGGCAAAATCCGCCGCCACGGAGTCGATGCTCTTCTTCATCTTGTCCTCGTAAACCTTGTACTCTTCCTTCAACATAAAATCGGTCCTTCCTTTCACAGTTGTGTATGGGGAGGCGCTTGCCGCGCAATGAAACGCTTACTCGCGGACAATGGTGCCCACGTTCTCGCCGCACAGGGCCCGGATGATGTTCCTGGGGTCCTTCAGGGCAAACAGCAGCACCGGGATGTGATTGTCCATGGACAGGGACGTGGCGGTGGAATCCATCACCGCCAGATGCTGGGCCAGCACGTCGTCATAGGTGATGACATCGTACTTTACGGCATTGGGGTCCTTGGCCGGGTCGGCGCTGTAGACGCCGTCCACGTTCTTGGCCAGCAGGATCACGTCGGCGTTGATCTCCGCCGCCCGCAGGACGGCCGCCGTGTCCGTGGAAAAATAGGGGTTGCCGGTACCGGCGCCGAAGATCACCGCTCTCCCCTTCTCCAGGTGCCGGATAGCCCGGGAGCGGATGTAGGGCTCAGCGATGGCCCGCATCTCAATGGCGGTCTGTACCCGGACAGGGATGCCCTTCTGCTCGCACACATCGGCCACCGCCAGGGCGTTCATCACCGTGGCCAGCATGCCCATGTGGTCGGCCCGGGTGCGCTCCATGGCGCCGCCGCTGTTCTTGGCGCCCCGCCAGAAGTTGCCGCCGCCCACCACCAGGCCCACCTGGACGCCCATGTCCAGGCACTCCTTGATGACGTCGCAGACGCTGCCGATCATCTCAAAATCCAGGCCGGTGTGCTTGTCGCCGGCCAGGGCCTCGCCGCTGATCTTCAGCAGGACCCGCTTGTAAACAGGCTTTGCCATGATAAAACCCTCCGTCTGTTTCTGCTCTGAAAATGTCATTGCTATTTTAGCGTATTTTTCCGCTTTTGCATAGGGGGTAGACAAAGTTTTTCCGAAAATCGGCAGAGCCGCGGGCAGCGGCAAAGAGGAGCGGGCCCGCAGGCCCGCTCCTCTGGTTTGCGCCTATTCACAGGACGCCGTCAGGCGCCGGATCAGTTCGTCCTTCCCGTCTCCCTTCTCCGCGGAAAAGGGGATCAGGATATCCCCCTCCGTCAGCTCCAGGGTCTCCCGGATCAGGGTCAGGGCCGGCTCCACCTGGGATTTTTTCAGCTTATCCAGCTTGTTGGCCACCACGATCTCCGGACAGCCGGTCTGACGGAACCAGTCGTGCATCGTGAGGTCGTTGGCCGTGGGCTTGTGGCGGATGTCCACGATCAGCACCCCGGCGGTGATCCGGTCCGCCTCCTGCTGAAAGTAGGTCTCCATCAGCCGGGCCCACCGCTCCCGCTCTGCCTGGGACACCTTGGCGTAGCCATACCCCGGCAGATCCACCAGATAGGCCCGGCTGTCAATGAGAAAATAGTTCACCTGGGTGGTCTTGCCCGGGGAAGCGCCCACATAGGCCAGGTTCTTCCGCCCCACCAGCCGGTTGATGACAGAGCTCTTGCCCACGTTGGAGCGGCCCGCGAAGGCAAACTGGGGCAGGCCGTCCCGAAGGAAGTCCGCCGGCTTTCCGGCGGAGCGGACAAACCCTGCCTTGGCGAAATTCAAAGGCATCGGCATACTCCTTTACTGCCGCACAGCTTCGCGGCCGCTCTCCCGCCCCGGCGGCGTGAAGGACGCCACGGGATCCGCCACCTCTTCCCGGATGGGATCCCGCTCCGGGCACAGTGCGGCGGCGAACACCTGATCCACCGTCTCCACCGGGATGAACCGCAGAGCCGCCCGGACCGTCTGGTCGATCTCCTCCAGATCCCGGACGTTGTCCTTGGGGATCAGCACCGTGGTGATGCCGTTTCGGAGGGCGGCCATGGTCTTTTCCTTCAGGCCGCCGATAGGCAGCACCCGGCCCCGTAAAGTGACTTCGCCTGTCATTGCGATGCCGGCCTTGATCTTACGCCCTGTCAGCGCAGAGAGCATGGCCGTGGTGACGGCGATGCCGGCACTGGGGCCGTCCTTGGGCACGGCGCCCTCCGGGAAGTGGACATGGATGTCCTTCGTCTTGTAAAAATCCGCCTCGATGCCCAACACCGCCGCCCGGCTCCGCAGGCAGCTGAGGGCCGCCTGGGCGGATTCCTTCATCACGTCGCCCAGATTTCCGGTGAGCTCCAGCTTTCCGGAGCCCTCCATGACGTTGACCTCCACTTCCAGGATCTCGCCGCCGGCCTCGGTCCAGGCCAGGCCGTTCACCACGCCGATCTCCTCCCGCTCTGTGTGGAGGGACGGGGGGAAGGGCTGGCAGTCCAGGAACTTGGGCAGCTCTTCTTCTGTAACGGCAATTCGCTTGACAGCCCCCTCCAGCAGGCGCATATCCGCCTTCCGGCAGATGGCCGCCAGACGCCGCTCCAGCTGGCGGACGCCGGACTCCCGGGTGTAGTCCCGGATGACCGCCCGGTACACATCGTCGCTGATGCGGACACTGCCCTTTTTCAAACCGTGCTCCGCCAGCTGTTTGGGAAACAGGTGGCGCTTGGCGATCTGCAGTTTTTCCTCGTCGGTGTAGGAGTTCAGCTGGATGACCTCCATCCGGTCCAGCAGGGGCCGGGGGATGGTCTCCGTAGTATTGGCAGTGGTGATGAACATGACCTTGCTGAGATCCACCGGGATCTCCAGGAAATGGTCCCGGAAGGCGCTGTTCTGCTCGCTGTCCAGCACCTCCAGCAGGGCGGAGGCCGGGTCACCCCGGTAGTCGTTGCCCAGCTTGTCGATCTCATCCAGCAGCAGCAGCGGGTTCATGGACCCGGAGCGGCTGATGGCCTCGATGATGCGGCCGGGCATGGAGCCGATGTACGTCTTGCGGTGGCCCCGGATGTCCGCCTCGTCCCGGACGCCGCCCAGGGACAGGCGGGCCAGCTTCCGGTTCAAGGCCTTGGCAACACTGATGGCGATGGAGGTTTTGCCCACGCCCGGCGGGCCCACCAGGCAGAGGATCTGCCCCTTTGCGTCCGGGTTCATCTGCCGGACGGCAATGGTCTCCAAAATCCGCTCCTTGACCTTCTCCAGGCCGAAGTGGTCGTGCTCCAGCACCTTCCGGGCGGCGTCCACACTGACCCGCTCCCGGGTGGTGGTGTTCCAGGGCATCTCCAGGCACACATCCAGGTAGTTGCGGATCACAGCCCCCTCGGCGGAGCCGAAGGGCTGCTTGGCCAGCTTGTTGACCTCCTTCAGCAGATGCTTCTCCGTCTCCTCCGGCAGCTGGAGAGCCAGCACCTCCTGGCGGTAGGCCTCGATCTCATCCTCCTCGCCGTCGGCGCCCTCCCCCAGCTCATTCTGCAGGACCTGAATCTGGGTGCGCAGGATCTGGTCCCGCTGGGTACGGGCCAGCTGGTCCCGGACCTTGCCCTCCATCTCGTGCTCAAAGCCCAGCACGTTGTTCTCCCGCACCAGGAAGCCGTTCAGCTTCCGCAGCCGGGCAAAGGGAGAGAACTCCTCCAGGATCTCCTGTTTGTCGGTGTAGCGCAGAGCGATGTTCTGGGCGATGTAGTCCGCCAGGAAGCCGGGGTCCCGGCTGTCCATAACAGCGGTGGCCACCTCTTCCGGCACACCGCTGGCCAGCTGGGCGTACTCCCCGAAGAGGGTATAGGTCTGGCGCAGCAGGGCCTCCGTCCGGGGGCTCTTCCGCATGGCTTCAGAGGGGGGCTCCTCCGGCACAGCCTCCACATTGGCCTGGAGGAAGGGCTCCGTCTGCCACAGGCGGCGCAGATGGGCCCGCCGGCGGCCCTCCACCATCACCCGGACGGCAGAGGCTCCCAGCCGCAGCACCTGGGTGATATGGGAGACGGTGCCGATGGTATACAGATCCTTCTCCCCCGGCGCGTTCACGCCGATCTCCCGCTGGGTCACCAGGAAGATGTCCTGGTCCTCCTCCATGGCCCGCTCCAGGGCCGCGATGGAGATTCGCCGTTCCACATCCAGGGTCAGGCTCATGTGGGGAAACACCGTCAGGCCCCGAAGGGGCAGGACAGGAAGGTTCCATGTGGTCAGTTCCATTTGCTCGTTGTTCCTTTCTGAGGGATCAGGCGCATTTTGAAGAAATGCAGGAGGGAGAGGCGCGGTCAGCGTCCCTCCCTCTTTTGATGCGTTAAGACGCCGACGCGGGGGTCTTGGGACCGGAGGAGGATCTCCCCTCTCCCTTGCCGGTGTTCAGTTTCACGGAATAGTTGATCTTATTGGGGTCCCGGGTCAGCACAGGACCGCTTTTGCCCTCGACGCAATCCTTGGTAATGACTGCCTTCACCACCGTGGGATCCGACGGGATCTCGTACTCCATGGGGGTCAGGATGCCCTCCATGACGGCCCGCAGGCCCCGGGCGCCGATGTTCCGCGCGATGGCCAGGTCGGCGATGGCCTCCAGGGCCTCCGGCTCGAACTCCAGGTCCACCTCGTCGTACTCCATCAGCTTCTTGTACTGCTTCACCAGGGCGTTCTTGGGCTCAGTGAGGATGCGAACCAGGTCCTCCCGCCTCAGCGCGTTCAGCGAGGCGATGACCGGCAGGCGGCCTACCAGCTCCGGAATGATGCCGAACTTCAGCAGATCGTGGGGCTGAACCTCGTGCAGGATCTTGCTGATGTCCTTGTCCTTCTTCCCCTGGACGTTGGCGCCGAAGCCGATGGACTTCTGATCCAGCCGCCGCTCGATGATCTTCTCCAGGCCATCAAAGGCGCCGCCGCAGATGAAGAGGATGTTCTTGGTGTTTACCTGGATGAACTCCTGATGGGGGTGCTTCCGGCCACCCTGAGGAGGCACGTTGGCCACTGTCCCCTCCACGATCTTCAGCAGAGCCTGCTGCACACCCTCGCCGGACACATCCCGGGTGATGGAGGTATTCTCACTCTTCCGGGCGATCTTGTCGATCTCGTCCACATAGATGATGCCGTGCTCCGCCCGCTCCACGTCAAAGTCGGCAGCCTGGAGCAGCCGCAGCAGGATGTTCTCCACATCGTCGCCCACATAGCCGGCCTCCGTCAGGGTGGTGGCGTCCGCGATGGCAAAGGGCACCTTCAGGATTCGGGCCAGGGTCTGGGCGAACAGGGTCTTGCCGGAGCCGGTGGGCCCCAGCAGCAGGATGTTGCTCTTCTGCAGCTCCACATCCTCGTCCCCGCCGAAGTAGATGCGCTTGTAGTGGTTGTACACCGCCACGCTCAGCGCCACCTTGGCCTCATCCTGGCCGATCACATACTGGTCCAGGACCTCCTTGATCTCCTTGGGAGTGGGCAGCTGATCCGGCAGATCCTCCAGCACGCTGGTGGAGACGTCGTCAAATCCGTCGCCCAGCAGGCTCATGCACAGCTGCACGCACTCATCGCAGATCCGCACGCCAGGCCCCTGAATCATCCGGTGGACCTGGCTTTCATGCTTACCGCAGAAGGAACACCGCAGCCCCTTCTTACTCTCGTCACTCATGATAATAACCTCATTTGGATTTTTGCGCAAAAGTCCGTCTGGAAGCCCGGAACCCGCCCAACTGCAGGAGAAGTCCTGCATGGGGCCGGGCAGACTGGCCGCTTCGCGTCCCAGCTTCCGCAGCGGAACCCTGCCGCGAAGCGCCTGCTGTCAGATGATACTGTCAGATTTCCAGCAGGACTTATTTCTTATTCGTGATGATCTTGTCGATCAGGCCGAAGTCCAGGGCCTCCTGGGCGGTCATCCAGTTGTCCCGTTCCGAGACCTCCTTGATCTGCTCCGGGGTCTTTCCCGTGTTGTTCGCCAGGATCTCGTTCAGGTTCTTCTTGATCCGCAGGAAGTGCTCCACATCGATCTCCATGTCCGTCACCTTGCCCTTGGTGCCGGCGGAGGGCTGATGGATCATGATCTCCGCGTTGGGCAGGGCGATGCGCTTGCCCTTGGCGCCGGAGCTGAGCAGGAACGCGCCCATGCTGGCAGCCATGCCGATGCAGATGGTGGACACATCGCACTTCACATACTGCATGGTATCATAGATGGCCATGCCGTCCGTCACAGAGCCGCCGGGGCTGTTGATATACAGCTGGATGTCCTTGTCGGGATCCTGGGCCTCCAGATACAGCAGCTGGGCGACCACAAGGCTGGCCGTGGTGGCGTTGACCTCCTCGCCAAGAAAGACAATCCGGTCGTTCAGCAGGCGGGAAAAGATGTCATAGGACCGCTCGCCTCGGTTGGTCTGTTCCACGACATAAGGGACTAAGCTCATAGATAAAACCTCCTCAGAGCGCATACCGGAGCCTCCGGCACGCTGATATCTGGTTCCTCCCGAATCCGGCGCAGCTTCTCCGCTCCCGGCAGAGAACGGCAAAAGCCCCGTCAGCCCATAACGGGCCGCCGGCGCTCCTGCCCGCGCGGACGCCTGTGTATATTTTAGCACAGGCGTCATACGGAAATTTGTCGGATTCGCCGGCGCCGGGAAACACAAAACCCGACCGTCGGCCTGGCTGCCCCGGAGTTACTCAGCGGTCTCCTGGGTCTCCTCTTCCTTCTTGGCGGTCTTCCGGGTGGTCTTCTTGGCGGGCTTCTTCTCGCCCTCCTCTGCCTCCCCGGCAGATTCCGCCTTCTTGGTGGTCTTCTTCGCGGTCTTCTTGGCGGGCTTCTTCTCACCCTCCTCCGCAGTCTTCTCGCCGTCATCGGCCTCCGCCTTCTTGGCGGACTTCTTCTCGGGCTTGGCGGCAGTGGCACTGTCCGCCACCACGGCGATGGCCTTCCGGCTTCTCAGCTGATCCTTCACCTGATCCGCGGTGATGTACTTTTTCACAGTATCCAGCTCCATGCCGTACTGATCAGCCATCTTCTGGAACTCGGCCTCCACCTCTTCGTCGGTGGCGTCGATATTCTCCGCCTTGATGATGGCCGCCATGGCCAGGTCCATACGGACCTGCTTCAGCGCGGGCTCCTTGGCGTCATCAATCAGCTTGGACTCCTCCATGCCGGTGGTCTTCATATAGTCATCGTAGTTGATGCCCTGCTGCATCAGCTGCATCTTGAAGTTGTCCAGATACTGCCGGGCCTGGGCATCCACCATCGCGTCGGGCACGTCGGCGGTGATATTCTCCGCCACCTGATCCATCAGGGCGTCCTCAAAGGCGCGCTGGGCGGATTCCTCCCGCTCGGCGGTGATCTTCTTCTTGAGATCCGCCTTCAGATCCTTCAGCGTGTCAAACTCGCTGACGTCCTTGGCAAACTCGTCGTCCAGGGCGGGGACCTGCTTCTCCTTCACCTCGCGGACCTTCACCTTGAAGACCACAGCCTTGCCGGCCAGATCCTTGTGATAATCCTCCGGGAAGGTGATGTCCAGATCCTTCTCGTCGCCGGCCTTCATGCCGACAACCTGCTCCTCAAAGCCGGGGACAAAGGTGTGGGAGCCCAGCTCCAGGCTGTAGTTCTCGCCTTTGCCGCCGTCGAAGGGCTTACCGTCCAGGAAGCCCTCAAAGTCGATGACAGCGGTATCGCCCTCCTTGGCCTCCCGGTCCGCACTCACCAGGCGGGTATTCCGGTCGGTGAGGACCTTGAGCCGCGCGTCCACGTCGGCAGCGGTGACCTTGACCTCTTCCTTCTCAGCGGTGAGACCCTTGTACTGGCCCAGCGTGACTTCCGGATATACGGGGGCGGTGGCCTTAAAGGTGAAACCGTCCTTCGTTACCTGGCCCTCCATCTCCACGGCGGGATAGCCCACCACCTGGAGCTCCTTCTCCTTTACCGCAGCCTCATAGGCATCGGGAAACGCGATATTGATTGCCTCCTCGAAAAATACCTCGGCGCCGTACATCCCCTCGATGATCTTCCGGGGAGCCTTTCCGGGGCGGAAGCCCGGCACGTTGATCTTCCGGCGCATCTTCCGGTAAGCCTTTTCGATGGCGGCCTCGAACTCCGCCGCACCGACCTCGATGGTCAGAACGACCTGGCTCTTTTCAATCTTCTCGCAGCTTTTCACAGTCATCTTGTTTATTCCTCCGTTCATCCCCGGTTATACGCCGGTGCGAAATGGTATTTTACCATACAATACCCAAAAAAGCTATACTTTTTTCCGTTATTCGCAAATTTTTTTTGGGACAAATCCCAGATAGTCCGCCGAGATCAGGGAAAAGGCCGCGCCGCCCCGCTCTCCCTCAATCCGCAGGCGGATAGCCGGGCCATGGAGATGGCCGTAGCAGCATACCTGTACGGGATAGGCCGCCAGGGTCCGCAGGATCTCCGGGCACTCGTAGCCCTGGTACAGGGGCGGGTAGTGGAGGAAGCAAAAGATCGGCCGCCCCTCCGCCGCCTTCAGGGAGGTCTCCAGCCGCCCCACCTCCCGGTTCAGGACCTTTGCGTTGTGGGGCTTCTGGTCCTCCTCAAAAAACCAGCCCCGGGTGCCGCACAGGGCGTAGTCACCATAGAAGGCGCAGTTGTTGTGGAGAAAATCCAGGGTGGTGAACCCCTTCTCCGCGAAGAAGTTCTTCATCTTGGACACCGTGGACCACCAGTAGTCATGGTTGCCCTTTACCAGGTACTTTTTGCAGGGGAACTGATCCAGGAAGCGGAAGTCCGCCTCCGCCTCGTTCAGGTCGATGCCCCAGGAGGTGTCTCCCGCCAGGATCAGCACATCGTCGCCTGTCAGGCGGCTCAGGGATTCTCCGATCCGGGCGGTATAGTTCTCCCAGGCGGGGCCGAACACCTCCATGGGCTTGTCAGCCGTCAGGGAGAGGTGCAGGTCTCCGATGGCGTAGAGTGCCATGCGGCACCCCTCCTATTACAATAAATTTGGACAGGAAAGCCGGGCAGCCAGTCCGGCTTTC
>CAMMCS010000071.1 GCA_946494635.1 uncultured Oscillibacter sp.
TGAACACCAACAGCACGATGGTCATGGCACAGAAGCCGACCATGCCCCACCGGCGCCCCTTGTTCTCCAGAAAGGTATTCCCTTCGTCCTCCTTCTCCGCGCGGCTGCGCCGCAAGATCTCATCCCGATCCATCTCAAGCCTCCTTACCCAGTTTGCTTGTTGTTTTACCAAGTTTTCTTTGCAATCAGAGCATAGCACATACCAAGTAAACTTGTCAATAGAAAAGTTTTCAAATCAGATCAAACTGACAGGGCAGTCTGATCGGCAGATTGGAGAGTGGAGATTTGGCGTCCGGCGAAGCCGGACGGTTTCATTCGCCGCCGGAGGCGGCAAGAGAGCGGAAGCGGCACAGCCGCTCCCGCTCTCTCAACTCTCAACTCTTCACACTTCACTCTCTTTGCCGGTCCGCCTCGATCAGCAGCTTCAGGGCCTCCACGGACACCTTCACGGAGGAGGTGGTGTCCTCGCTCATCTTCTGATCCAGGCCGGCGGCCTCCCGCTCCTGGTTCCACACCACATGGAAGCAGGAGCCGCACCGGCAGCCCAGGGCCGCCGCCACCACGAACAGGGCGGCGGACTCCATCTCGCTGGCCTTGACGCCCAGCCGCTTCCAGGACTCCCACTTCTGCTGCAGCTCGTAGTACACGGGAGAGGCGGCGGGGTCATGCTGGCCGTAGAAGCTGTCCTTGCACTGGACGATGCCGGTGTGCAGGGGGAAGCCCAGCTTCTTCGTGGCCTCCACCAGGGCGTTTGTCACCTGGAAGTCCGCCACCGCCGGGAACTCGATGGGGGCGTACTCCCGGCTGGTGTGCTCATACCGGATGGCGCCGGTGGCCACCACCACGTCGCCGGACTGGACGTTCAGGTCGATGCCGCCGCAGGTGCCGGTGCGGATGAACGTGTCCGCGCCGCACTTGTGGAGCTCCTCCATGGCGATGGAGGCGGAGGGGCCGCCGATGCCGGTGGAGCAGGCGGTGACCTTCTCCCCCAGCAGGGTGCCGGTCCAGACGTTGAACTCCCGGTTATACGCGATCTGCTTGGCGTCGTCAAACAGGGCGGCGATGGCCGGGACCCGGCCCGGATCGCCGGGCAGGATGCAGTAGCGGCCGATGTCCCCCTGGGCGCAGGCAATGTGGAACTGCTTCGCAAGCTCTTGCATAAAATCACCTCATTGTGTAATCTCCGAAGTTGTTTGTGTGAGACCAGTATATCAGACTCCGCCGCGTTCCGCAACCGGGGATTCCGGCTCTGCCAGCTGGCGCAGGGCCGGGCCGGTGAGGCGGTAGACGGTCCAGTCCTCCATGGCCTCTGCCCCCAGGGACTTGTAGAAGCCGATGCTGGGGGTGTTCCAGTCCAGGCACCACCACTCCAGCCGGCCGCAGCCCCGCTCCTTGGCGATGGCCGCCAGCTGATGGAAGAGGGCCCTTCCGTATCCCTTCCCCCGGTGCTCCGGCCGGACGTACAGATCCTCCAGATACAGTCCCGCCCGGCCCAGGAAGGTGGAGAAGTTGTGGAAGAACAGGGCAAAGCCCACCTCCGCCCCGTCCTCCAGGGCGAAGAGGACCTCGGCGCGGTGCTTTTCAAACAGCTGATCCCGGAGGGTGGCCTCGTCCGCCACCACCTGATCCAGCAGGCGCTCGTAGTCCGCCAGCTCCCGGATGAATTCCAGGATCAGCGGCGTGTCCGCCTCCTGCGCAAATCGAAAGGTCAGTGCCATATCCAAACCCTCACTTCAGCGTCACCACGGTGACGCCGCTCTCGCCGCACCCCACGGGGCAAGCCCCGCGGGGACCCCGCATTTGACCGGAACGGCCGGGCAGAGCCCGCCCGCTCCAAGGTCCCGCTGCGCGGGACGCTTGACGCCGCGCCGCGGCGATCGCTCGGGCTCACTTCAGCGTCACGATAGTGACGCCGCTCTCGCCCTCGCCGTAGACGCCCAGGCGGAAGCTCTTCACCGCCCTGTTCCGGCGCAGGATGTCGTGGACTGCCTTCCGCAGGGCGCCGGTGCCCTTGCCGTGGATGATGGTCACCTCGTCCAGCCTGCCCATGACGGCGGCGGAGATGAAGTTGTCCACCACGCTCTCCGCCTCCAGCGTCTCCAGCCCGCGGATGTCCAGCTCCCGGGCAGCCGAGGCCCGCAGGGCCCGGTCGGCATTCTGACGGACGGTCACAGCCGGGGCCTTCTTCCGGGCGGCCCGCTCGTCATCCTCGATGAGCCGCACCTCGTCCGCCTTGGCCTTCATCTTCAAAATGCCGGCTTTTAATTGCAGGGTGCCGTCCTTGCCCACGGACACCACCTCCGCCGGCTGGCGGACGCCGGGGAACTCCACCAGGTCCCCGGCCCGGATGGGCCGGCTGGGCTTGGGGATGGGCTCCTGCCGGGCGTCCCGCTTGGACACAGCCTCCTCCGCCTCGTTCAGCTGGCGGCGGAGGGCCGCCCGGGCCTCGTTCTCGTTCAGGGCCCGGTCTGCCTTGGCCTGGGCCTTCCGCATTTCCGCCAGCTCCGCGAACACCTGGTCCGCCGCGGCCCGGGCGTCCCGCAGGATGCGCTTGGCCTCCGCCTCGCCCCGGCCCCGGGCGTTGTCCTTGGCCCGCTCCATCTGGTCCCGGAACTCCCGGGCACGTCTAGCGTCCTCCTCCCGCTGGTGCAGCAGGCGGTCCGCCTCCTGCTCCCGCTTCTCCAGGGCCTGGCGCTTCTCCTCCAGCTGGGTCAGGATGTCCTCGAACCGGACGCTCTCGCCGCTCATCTGCTCCTGGGCGGCGGTGATGACGTCCTCCGGCAGCCCCAGCCGCCGGGAGATGGCGAAGGCGTTGGACTTGCCGGGAATACCAATCAGCAGCCGGTAGGTGGGGGCCAGGGTCTCCACGTCGAACTCGCAGGAGGCGTTCTCCACCCCCGCCGTGGTCATGGCGAAGGTCTTCAGCTCCGCGTAGTGGGTGGTGGCGGCCACCCTGGCCCCCAGCCGCCGCACATGCTGGATGACGGCAATGGCCAGGGCGGCGCCCTCCACCGGGTCTGTGCCGGCTCCCAGCTCGTCGAACAGCACCAGGCTGCGGCGGTCCGCCTCCTTCAGGATCTCCACAATGTTCACCATGTGGGCGGAGAAGGTGGAGAGGCTCTGCTCGATGCTCTGCTCATCGCCGATGTCCGCCAGCACCCGCTCATAGACAGACACGGCGCTGCGGTCCCCCGCCGGAATGTGGAGGCCGCACTGGGTCATCAGTGTCAGCAGGCCCAGGGTCTTCAGGGTCACGGTCTTGCCGCCGGTGTTGGGGCCGGTGATCACCAGGGTGTCGAAGGTGTCCCCCAGCTCGATGTCGATGGGCACCGCCGTCCTGGGATCCAGCAGGGGGTGGCGGGCCTTCCGCAGGTGGATGGCCCCGTCCCGGCGGACCTCCGGCCGGACGGCGTTCATTTTGTAGCTCAGCTGGCCCCGGGCGAAGATCAGATCCAGGTGGACCAGGGTGTCGTAGTCCCACTGGATGTCCTCCCGGTGGGCGGCGGCCTCGGCGGAGAACTCCGCCAGGATGCGGTCGATCTCCTTCTGCTCCTTGGCCTGGAGCTCGATATATTCGTTGTTGGCCTGGACCACGCCCATGGGCTCCACGAACAGCGTGGCGCCGGTGGAGGAGATGTCGTGGACCAGCCCCGGCAGGTCGCCCTTGTGCTCCGCCTTCACCGGCACCACGAAGCGGCCATCCCGCTGGGTGATGATGGTCTCCTGCAGGATCTTCCCGTAGCTGGGAGAGGAGATGATCCGCTGGAGGATCTGGCGGCTCTTGGCCTGGGCCGCCCGCATGTGGCGGCGGATGTCCGCCAGCTCCGTGCTGGCCGCGTCGGCGATGGTGTCCTCGTCCGGGATGGCCCGCTTGATCTTCTCCTCCAGAAAGCGGTTGCCGTGGAGGGAGAGGAACAGGTGGTCGATGGCGGTCTTCTCCGCCGCCTCGTCGTTGAAATACTCCTTTGCCCGGCGGGCGGCGGTCAGCAGGTCGGCGATGGTCAGCAGCTCCCGGGTGTTCAGGGCGCCGCCCCGGTCCGCCCGGTCCAGGGCCTCCGCCACCGGCTTCACGCCGGAAAAGGACGGGCTGCCCCGCAGGCCGATCAGATTCCGGGCCGCGTCGGTCTGGTCCAGCAGCCGCAGCACCTCCTCCGGCTCCGTCTCCGGCCGGACGCGGAGGGCCCGCTGCTTGGCCTCGGCGCTGACCGCCTGCTCGCTCAGCAGCTCCAGCACCCGGGGCAGCTCCAGGGTGCGGAGGGATTTGTCAAATAGGTCACTCATGGTTCGGTTCTCCTGTCAAGGGTTTTTGCTTCATTGTCACTGTCGTCAGGGGCTTCATCTGCCGGTTCCTCCAGCACCCAGGGGAGGGTCATGGAGATCCAGCATTGGAAGCAGGGCTCCGGGAAGTCCCGGAGGAAAGGCCCCATATCCGTGGCGAACCCGGCGGTGACGCCGGGGGCGATGGGCAGTTCTCCCTCTCCCGTTTCCAGCAGGCGGCCCGCAAGGTGCCACAGGGGCTGATACCACCGTCCGCCCTGGCGGGGACCATACTCGCCGATATCCCCGGGCTTGTGGAGATCCAGCCCCAGGGGCCTCAGGAACGCCGCCACCTCCGGCGGCAGGCCCCCAACGGCGGCGGCATAGTTCCGGCAGTAGGCGCAGTCACAGCCGCCGGTGGCGTCGCCGTATTGGTCATACCAGGCCCGGGTGGCCTCCACGTCCACCTCCAGCCGGTAGGGGCCGAAGACAAATTCCGTCATTGTTCGCTCCGTTTCGTATAGATAGCCGTAAATAATACAAAATATAATCAAAATCAGCGGGTCTGCAGGGGGCGATGCCCACCCCGCCCGCTTACGTCTGCAAGCTCTTGTAGAAGTCCAGCGTCCGGAACCCCCGCTCCAGCTGGGCGGCCGCAAAGGCCCCCGCCGCGGCGGAGAGCCGCTCCAGGGCCGGGCCCTCCAGCCGGAAGGAGTAGAGCCGCTTGGGGTCCCCGTACACGATATGCCGCAGGGCCGCCAGGGAGTCCGGGCACAGGGGCATGGACAGGGCGCTCTCCCTCGCGCCGCAGGTCCGGCACCGCAGGACGCCCTGGACCACATCCAGCAGCGGCTGCTCCGGGTCGGGCCGGCCGCAGTAGGCGCAGCTGTCCGCCAGGGGCTCGTATCCCGCCAGGCACAGCAGCTTGATCTCAAAGGCAGGCTTCACCAGGGCCGGGGGCTTGTGTAAAGCAGAGAGGGCGTACAGCCCGTTCAGCAGATGGGACAGCAGCGGCCCGGCAGGGGATTCGGCAGCCGCCACCGCCTCCGTCAGCTCCGCGAAGTAGCAGCCCAGGGCCAGGGCCTCCAGATCTGTCCGCAGGCCGTTGAACAGCTCTGCCGTGGCCCCCTCGTTGGCGTAGTACCAGTCGCCCTTTTGATACAGCGTCCACTCGGAGTAGGCCAGCTGCTGGGCGCAGGCGGCGTACCTGCAGCCCTTCCGCCGGGCGCCCCGGGCGATGACGGAGATCTTGCCCCGCTCCGCCGTCAGCAGGGTCAGGATCTTGTCGGACTCTTTCGTCTCCGTCTCCCGCAGGACCACGCCCTTTGTCACGATGTAGGCCCGCTCGGCCAAGATACTCCCTCCCTGCTATGTATGGGGAGCGTCCGCTCCCCGTCTTATGCGTTATGCGCTGGCGGGACCGCCGGATGTCTGATCCTCCCGTGCGGCCTGGTACAGCAGATACACCAGCGGCTCGCCGGTGAGGCAGAAGTACTCCCATAGGGCTTGCGCGTCCATTCCGCAGACCTCCTTTTGAGATAGTCTGCGAATATTGTCGGATTCTATGGCTGGGAATGGACGGCAGGTGTATCAGCCAGAAATTTTCCGCAGGTAAACCGGCTTCTTTCCCCGGAATTCCAGATAGCCCAAATCAACCAGTACCGCTGCAATGGCCGATGCATGTCGCGGAGTGAATTCTTTGAAAGTGTCTTTCAAAAACTCTCCAAATCCGCCAGGAATCGGATCATCTTCACTGGCTCCCAGCGGATACCAGTGTCCTGCCACCACAAAATACGAATCCAAAATTTTGGTGATTTGGACATTTTTCAGGCCAAACTCCTTCATATTCGCCCATGAAATCTGATATCCGTCACGAACTTTTTGGTAATATACATTCTTCTGATTTTGGGTCAAAGTAGAAATCCACTTTCCCTGACCTCCGCCCATATGCGCCTCTCACTTTACTCGTCCCGGTAGCCGAAACTTCTCACATAATTCACATTATCCCGCCAGTTCTCCCCATAAAATCTCCGATTTTATGGGGCCCTGGATTTTACCTGAGCGGCCAGGCAGAGCCTGTCCGCTCCAAGGTTTCGCACCGCGAAACGCTTGTGCGCGCCTCCCGGCGCGGGGCGCCCTTGGCGCCCGGAGAACCGGCACTGGTTCCTTCTGTACTTTACTCGTCCCGGTAGCCGAAGCTTCTCACATAATTCACATTATCCCGCCAGTTCTCCTTGACCTTGACCCAGGTCTCCAGGTACACCTTGGTGCCCATGAACTTCTCCATGTCCTGCCGGGCCAGGGAGCTGATCTTCTTCAGCATGGCCCCCTGCTTGCCGATGATGATGCCCTTGTGGCTGGCCTTCTCGCAGTAGATGGTGGCGTCCACGTCGATGACACCGCTGTCCCGCTCGGAGAACTTGGTGATCTCCACCGCCGTGCCGTGGGGGATCTCCTTGTCCAGGCACAGCAGCAGCTTCTCCCGCAGGATCTCCCCCATCACCTGCCGCTCCGGCTGATCGGTCGTCATGCCGTCCGGGAACAGCTGGGGGCCCTCCTGGGCGTACTTCCGCAGCTCCCGCATCAGATCGTCCAGGCCGCTGCCGGTGTGGGCGGAGAGGGGGATGATGGCGTCAAAGCCGTCCCAGGCCTGGCTGTATGCGGCGATCACCGGCAGCAGCTCCGCCGGCTCCACGGTGTCAATCTTGTTGATGCAGAGGATGCAGGGGATCTTCTCCTCCCGGATCCGGTCGATCAGCGCCTGCTCCGGGCCGCCCACATGGGGGATGGGCTCCACCAGCAGCAGGGCACAGTCCACGTCGGACAGGCTGGAGGTGACGACCTTCACCATGTAGTCCCCCAGGGCGGACTTGGGCTTGTGGAGGCCGGGCGTGTCCAGCAGGATATACTGGGTGTCCTCCCGGTTCACCACGCCGTAGATGCGGTTCCGGGTGGTCTGGGCCTTGTTGGAGACGATGGCCACCTTCTCCCCCACCAGGGCGTTGGTCAGGCTGGACTTGCCCACATTGGGCCGTCCGCACACGGTGATCATAGCGACATTTTTAATTTCAGACATAGGTGATCCTCAACTTTCTTTGAGCGTTTTTTGATGGGTATTTTCCACCGGAGCGGCTCTTACCGCTCCAGCATCCTTTTCAGATACTGGCCCGTGAAGCTGGCCGGACAGGCGGCCACCTCCTCCGGTGTTCCCGTACAGACGATGGTGCCGCCGCCGTCGCCCCCCTCGGGGCCCAGGTCGATCAGGTGGTCGGCGCACTTGATGACGTCCAGGTTGTGTTCGATGACCACCACGGTGTTGCCGCTGTCCACCAGCCGCTGGAGGACCTCCAGCAGCTTGCGCACGTCGTCGGTGTGGAGGCCGGTGGTGGGCTCGTCCAGGATATAGATGGTCTTGCCGGTGGCGAGCTTGCTGAGCTCCGTGGCCAGCTTCACCCGCTGGGCCTCGCCGCCGGAGAGCTCCGTGGAGGGCTGGCCCAGCTTCACATACCCCAGGCCCACGTCGCACAGGGTCTGGAGCTTGTTCCGGATCTTGGGCAGGGGAGCGAAGAACTCCACCGCCTCGTCCACGGTCATCTCCAGCACGTCGGCGATGTTCTTGCCCTTGTAGCGGACCTCCAGGGTCTCCCGGTTGTACCGCCTGCCCTTGCACACCTCGCAGGGCACGAAGATGTCCGGCAGGAAGTGCATCTCGATCTTCAGCACGCCGTCGCCGGAGCAGGCCTCGCACCGGCCGCCCCGGACGTTGAAGGAGAACCGGCCCGGGCCGTAGCCCCGGCTCTTGGCCTCCTGGGTGGAGGCGAACAGGTCCCGGATGTCGTTGAACAGGCCGGTGTAGGTGGCGGGGTTGGACCGGGGCGTCCGTCCGATGGGGCTCTGGTCGATGTTGACCACCTTGTCCAGGTACTCGATGCCCTCGATCCGGTCGCACCTGCCGGGATGGACCTTCATCCGCATCAGCTCCGCCCCCAGGCGCTTGAACAGGATCTCATTCACCAGGGAGCTCTTGCCGCTGCCGGACACGCCGGTGACCACGGTGAAGGTCCCCAGGGGGAACTCCACGTCGATATGGCGCAGGTTGTTCTCCGCCGCGCCGATGACCTTCAAACACTTGCCGTTCCCCGGCCGCCGGGTCTCCGGCACGGGGATCTTTTTCTTGCCGGAGAGGTACTGGCCCGTCAGGCTGTTGGGGTTGGCCATGACCTCCTCCGGCGTGCCGGCGGCCACCACCTCGCCGCCGTGGATGCCGGCGCCGGGGCCGATGTCGATGAGGTAGTCCGCCGCCCGCATGGTGTCCTCGTCGTGCTCCACCACCAGGAGGGTGTTGCCCAGATCCCGGAGGTTCTTCAAGGTCGCCAGCAGCTTGTCGTTGTCCCGCTGGTGCAGGCCGATGGAGGGCTCGTCCAGGATATACAGCACCCCCATCAGGGAGGAGCCGATCTGGGTGGCCAGCCGGATCCGCTGGCTCTCGCCGCCGGAGAGGGTGCCGGCGCTGCGGGTGAGGGTCAGATACCCCAGACCCACGGACTGGAGGAACCCCAGCCGGGACTTGATCTCCTTCAGGATCCGGTCCGCGATCAGGTGCTGCTGGTGGGTCAGCTCCAGCCGGTCCACCCATTGGAGCTCGTCCACCACGGACATGCGGGTCAGGGCGTCAATGTCCTTGTCCCCCACGGTCACCGCCAGGGACTCCTTTTTCAGCCGCTTGCCCTTGCAGGTGGGGCAGGGGCACTCCGCCATCAGCTCCTCCAGTTCCCGCTTGCTGGCGTCGGACTGGGTCTCCTGATACCGGCGCTCCACGTTGTTGCAGATGCCCTCAAAGGGCTGGTACAGCACGCCCTTGCCCCGGGGCTGGTCGTAGTGGAGCTCCAGCTTCTCCCCGCCGGTGCCGTAGAGGATGATGCTGCGCACCTCCTCCGGCAGCGTCTCCCAGGGGTCGGTCAGGGAGAAGTGATATTTCTTCGCCAGGGCGTCGAAGTACATCCGGGAGATGCCGTCCCCCCGGATGTTGTTCC
>CAMMCS010000072.1 GCA_946494635.1 uncultured Oscillibacter sp.
TAAAGCGCAAAAAATAGTTAGAAAAAATTCAAAAAGTCGCTTGGTAAGGATGAGGCCGGCGGTTCGAATCCGCCCAGCAGCTTCAGGAAACCCGTTGTCCCGCAAGGGATAACGGGTTTTTGCGTTACTTTTGTCTTGAGGAAAACCCGGCTTTAGCGTCCATTTAGCGCCTAATCCTACGAGATGATACAACGAAATACAATATAAATCGGCTGGAGAACACGTTTCTCCTGCCGATTTTTTGTCACCTCTATCCTGTTATTCTTCGCATTATTGATACATTTCCCCATCAGATAGTGCGGAATTCCATTACTTTTCTGCAATAATGTTGTAGTCCAGCACTTAATTATGCTTCCTGATGTCTTATTTTATCTCAGCTCTAGGATCGTGTTGGCGTGCTATGTCCCTTCAAACTGCTGGAAATCCGGGACGAGAAAGGCGGCAAGATAGAAGGAGTCCTTTACGTGAAATTATATGGCGTTTTTAATATATTCCTTATTCCAGAACCGGGAAACTAACACCCTCTTCACCGGAAACGCTCTATCATGACTTTACCAGGCAACCACGAGCGCCTTGGTAAATGCGATTATGATAGAAATGAGGGGAATATGGGGTATGGACACTGCTCCCTGTCCTGTTCATCGTTGCCTTTGCCCTGAAAACAAAGCGGACGCTGGAGCCGCTGATTTTCGGAACGTTATTAACCTATATTATTACCAGCGCCGCACAGGTCCCATCTGAGGGAATCCATGCACTGTCTCACATTGCCGCCGACTGGATGGATGCTTTTTTCCGGGTGGCAACAGATTATTCGCACTAATGGGTCTTTTTGGTGTGCGCGTTGTTTGGCAGCCTCATTACGCTGTTGGGAGAATCCCATGGAACACTGGGATTTACAAGGGCACTTGGAAAGCTCTGCCGGGGGCCAAAGTCCACCATGATAGTCACCTGGATCATGGGGCTCCCTATTTTTGTGGATGGCTATTTGAATATCATGACGCTGAGCACCTGCATGAAAAAGCTGACCGGCCAGCACCGGGTGCCCCGGGAGGCCCTGTCTTATATCATCGATTCCGCCGGTGCGCCGGTGTGTGCCATTCTGCCGCTCTCTACCTGGGCAATCTTCTTTTCCGGATTATTCTTCACGCAGCCGGGGATTGCGGAGCTGGGCTATGGAACGGCGATAAAGACATTCTATCACGTGATCCCCTTTGCCTTTTACGCTATCGCGGCGGTTGCCATCGTGCCGCTGTTTATCGTTGGCGCCGTTCCCAAGCTGGGGCGGATGCGGACCGCTTACCGCCGCCTTCAGGAGACCGGCAAGGTCTATTCACCGGAGAGCGCACCGCTCAACGAGGAGGATGAGTCGGAATTTCAGACGCAGGGCAGCCTCATGGACTTTATTCTGCCGGTGGACGTGTTGATCATCTTGGCAATCATTTCCGGCACCTTCGGCAACCGTCTGGCCGCTGACTTTTTTCCGGTGGAAGGCGCCAGCCGCACGGATCTGATCCGCTGCGCGGCACTGACCAGTCTGCATGACGAGACCCCCGAGGGCAAGTCCACACTGGAATTGGCATGCCGTTTCGGCGACAACAGCCAGGAAACGGAGGGCTCCACGTTCCTGGAATTCACGGCACAGACCCGCATGAGCGGTGTGGATCTGCCTGACGGAACGCATGCGCGCAAGGGTGCCTCCGACGTGATTGAGCAGTATGTGAAAGCGCAGGGCGGCAAGGTTCCCGGGGATCTCCACACACACGTGGAAAAGGTCTCCTCTCTGGGAGGCACTCCGCTGGTGGTGTGCGAGAACAATAAGGCCCTGGGCGTCATCTACCTGAAAGATACCGTAAAGCCCGGCATGGTGGAACGGTTTGAGCGCCTGCGTGCCATTGGCATTAAAACCATCATGTGCATCGGCGACAACCCCCTGACGGCGGACACCATTGCCAAAGAGGCCGGGGTGGACGGGTTCATCGCCGAGTGAAAGCCCGAGGACAAAATCAGCGTGATCAAGAAGGAACAGGCCGAGGGCAAGATCGTTGCCATGGCCGGCGACGGGACCAACGACGCTCCTGCTCTGGCTCAGGCGAATGTGGGTCTGGCCATGAACTCCGGCACCACCGCCGCTAAGGAAGCGGCCAACATGGTGGACCTGGACAGCGCCCCCAGTAAGATCCTGGAAGTGGTTGAGATCGGCAAGCAGCTGCTCATTACCCGCGGCTCTTTGACCACATTCTCCATCGCCAACGACATTGCCAAGTATTTTGCCATTATCCCCGCTATGTTTATGGCAGCGGTGCCGCAGCTGGGCGTGCTGAACATCATGCATCTGACAACGGAGTACAGCGCGATCCTCTCCGCACTGATTTTTGACGCCGTGATCATTCCGTGTTTGATTCCTTTGGCGATGAAGGGCGTCAAGTACCGTCCGATGTCTTCCGGCAAGATGCTGGTGCGCAATATGATGATCTATGGCCTCGGCGGCGTGATTGCTCCTTTTGTGGGCATTAAGATCATTGATATGCTGATTGCGCCGTTGCTGCTGGGTATGGGCTTTTAAGGAGGATTCCTGAAAATGAACAAGACAACAGGAAAAACGTTTTTTCCGGATCAGACAAAAGGCAGCCTGGTGACGGCGGACGGCGAAGCTGTTGGGGCTGCCAATATGGGATAGGACTTTACAGAAGCGTATTTTATGAAATGCCGCCCCTCTGCCTACAATTACAACACCTATTATGAGGATGAAGAGGGGAACCGGTTCTATAACGACGGCAGTGAGTTTGCGGGCCTGAGCTCCGGCTCCAACAACTATGCGCCGTCTAACCCCGCTCGCGTAGAGCGTGTTGAGGCTGATATCGAGGAATTCTTGGCGGCGAATCCCAGCGTTACCCGGGAGAAATTGCCTGCCGATCTGATGACGGCCTCCGGCTCCGGCCTGGATCCGCGTGTCTTTCCTGAGGGGACGCGGGTCCAGATCCCGGCCCTGGCAGAAGCCTCCGGGCTGAGTGAGGAAGAGCTGGAACAGAGCGTGGAGGATAACACCACGGGAAAGCTGCTGGGCGTATTCGGCGAGGAGACAGTCAATGTTCTGGGCGTCAATCTGGACATTGCGGCCGCCATGGGCTTGATGGGGAAGGTCTCCCAATAAGCCCCTTTCCCCATCTTTGATAAGGGAGACGGACCGGTATGCAGTTTCATTATGAACGGTCGTTGGAACAGCGATTTGGGGCGATTCAACCAAAATGCAAGGAGTCTCCTGCCTGATTGACCATTTTCCTGGCAAGCTCTCTGAAGAATTGGTTCGATCAGCCGCAGCGGATTTCCTGCCGGGAGGGCGGTACCCAACTGCAGCTTGGCTATGAGGTTTTGGCGGCGCCTGTTTTAGGGTTTGCACAAGCCTTGGGACCGTTGGTTTACGAAGTCCGGCAGACGTGGCCGGTTCAGATTTTTGGAATGACAGACAATCATGAACTGGTGGAACTCTGGTTTTCCAAAACGGATACAGCATATATCGTTGGACGGCGCAATGTTTCCGGCGTCTGGTGGGAAAATCTGTGAGATCTCTGTTTGCGCATCAATTTTCCCGACTCGCTGTCCGCAAGCTGCATGAATCGGATTTTGAATGCGGTGAAAGATGAAACTCCGAAAGCCGCATTGGAATGGGACTGCGCAGACTTCTTGGAGCAGCAGAATCTGGCTCAGATTGATTGAACGTTATTGTTCTGCTATGTTTCGCTTGGCGGCATTCCAGCGCAGGAAAAACCGAATGCACGTTTGGCCGGATTGACGTTGGAGCAGAAGAGCACATTGTGGCGCCTGTTCTTGAAAGTGCGTCCTCTTCCACCGGAGTTTGAGTGGCTCAGGGATGCATGGATGCAGTGTAGTGTGCCGCACAGAATAGAATGGCGTCTGTCACTTTACGGCGTGCTGGAGCAATTGGGTATCCGTTTTATATGCAGCGGCAATAAGTTTGAACGGTCAGACAGAGAAGGAAACCGAATATATTTTGGAGTGGATCATTTTAACGCTGCTGAACAGGTCCTGCTGAAACTCCTGTTTCCTCTCGATCAATAGCTGTATGGATGCAAGACCTCTTTCTTGACCGGCGGTCTGCCCGAATGATACGGGCAGGCTGCCGGCCTTTTATTTGTTCTTAATTCCCTGTATCCAATCTTTTTCCCGATTTTAGCCTCTGTGCATTATGATGTTGTTATAAGGAGAGGACAGATATGGCTGCTTTGAAAAAGCGGATGTCTGATTTAGAGAAGCAGGTGGATACTCGTATGGAAGAATTTATATTTATCAAAAATATAATCAGCAGATTGCGGATATTTCCACGGGCGTTAGTTGCCTTTCTGCGCTGGCAGGACAATATGAGGGGAGAGGAACCTCTTTCCATAGGCAATGAGGGGATGGCCTGTCAATTGACATCGGATGTGGACAGGGTGCTTTTGACGACAGGACGAGCATAGCCCATTTGACAGCGTCATGGTACCAATCAAAGAATACTGCCAGCGAAACTTATTCTGCTGCAATGGTTGTCCCGCCGTTAGGAGGCTGCCGCCTGTTCGTGCAAGGGGACCTTTTCTGGTTTTCCTGAAAATGTCCGACGAGTACGCCAAGCCGCCGAATTTACATCGCGGCCACGGATTCAGGCCATGGTGGAGCGCGTGCCCGCCTGGGGGCCATGAAAATTACCGCCGCCCCCTGCTGCGGGAGCGGCGGCTTCCTACCGGCGTTGAAGAATTGGTGCCAGGCGGCTCATCGATCTCATATTGAAACAAGATGAGCTCCAATCGAAAATCTTAACTCGTGTTATTGCAATCTACATGTTTGCTTGATTCCAAATTTCAAACAAAATTGTATAACGTTCGGCATTTATAGCGAACCGAAAGAGAAAAGCACACCACCGGGGACCCTTTGGAATCCGGTGGCGCGCTTTTCCCAGAGAACATACGAGAGCTTTTTTGAAGGAACTGCTTCACAAATCCAGCCCGCAGGCCTGCTATCCAATACAAACATGCGATTTTACTTTTGCCGGCTACGGTGCGGGCATTTCCTGGTCACCATAGAAAATTTTCAGGAGCTTCAAGCGCAGCTTCAGCTTCCTCAGTTCAGCGGCCGCGTCACTGGCAACGCTCAACTCACAGGGCAGAGTCTTCAAGATGTCTTCCGTGCTGTGTGTATTCACATATTCCCGGATACGATCCATCTGCTGTTCGATCTTGTATTCATCCTGGGAGATGACGGATTCCAGTTTTTGGATGCGCTTTTTGCACACAAATCCCATAGAAATTACCAAAGTTATCGCATGGCCAGTGTCACATTGCCTGTGACCGCCAGTTCACCATGGTTATATACCTCTGCAGAGCAGGTGGCAATCGCCTTCTCCGGCCGCTCAGCAGCCAGCTTTGCCCGGATCTCAACGGTGTCGCCAGGAAGGATCTTTTTCAGGAAGCGCACGCCGTTGATTCCCAGGAACAGCGGAATCTTTCCGGCATACCGCTCCATGGACAGCAGCAGGATATCCGCCGTCTGCGCCATGCACTCCACGGAATAGACCCCCGGCAGGACCGGCTCCTCCGGGAAATGCCCTTTGAAGATCTCCCGGGCCGGGTCCACATAGAATGTCGCGGTGATCGCCTCACCCGGTGTCAGATCCTCCACTGTGGTGACCAGCAGCATCGGGTCCCGGTGGGGGATCACCTTTTTGATGGCCTCCTGGTCCATTTTCATTTTTGAACGCTCCTTTCACGCTCCCCGCCGGCCAATGCCGTGCACTGGGCAGCATCGGCCCGGCGGGGAACCTGGTGTGGCGCGGAGGCACGCTTACTCATCCGCCATTTTGCGATACTTGGCGTAGCGGTCCTTGGCGTCCTGAACGGTCTTCTCGTAGAGGCGCTGGGCCCGGTCGGGGAAGTTGATCTGCAGGGACGCATAGCGGTTCTCGCCCTTCAGATAGTCCATCATCTTGCTGCTGTCAGGCTCGGGAGAGTCCAGCTGGAAGGGGTTCTTCCCCTCCGCGATCCGGCGGGGATCATACCGGTACAGATGCCAGTACCCGCACTCCACCGCCTTCTTCATCTCCTCCTGCGTGCAGCTCATGCCCGCCTTGATGCCGTGCTCCAGGCAGGGGCAGTAGGCGATGACGATGGCCGGGCCCGGATAGGACTCCGCCTCCCGGATGGCCTTCAGGGTCTGGGCCTGGTCGTAGCCCATGGCCACCTGGGCCACGTAGATGTAGCCGTAGCTCATGGCGATGGCGCCCAGGTCCTTCTTCTTGACCTCCTTGCCGCCCGCGGCGAACTTGGCCACCGCCGCGGTGGGCGTCGCCTTGGAGGACTGGCCGCCGGTGTTGGAGTACACCTCCGTGTCCATCACCAGCATGTTGATGTCCCGGTTCTGGGCCAGCACGTGGTCGATGCCGCCGAAGCCGATGTCGTAGGCCCAGCCGTCGCCGCCGAAGGCCCACACGCTCTTCTTGGTCAGGTATTCCCTGTTCTGCAGGACAAAGGTCCCCTCCTCCGTGGGCTCCGCCTTCTCCAGGGCGGCGATCAGCGCGTCGGACACCTCCCGGGTCACGGCCGGGTCCTGCCACTTGGCCAGGTACTCCTCGATCTCAGAAACGGCCACGCCCTTTTCCTGCAGGGCCTTCAGCCGCAGCTCCACCTCCCCGTGGATGGACCCGTGGGCCCGCAGGAAGCCGTAGGCGAACTCCGCGTTGTCCTCGAACAGGGACTGCTCCCAGCAGGGTCCGAAGCCCCGGCTGTCGCAGGAGTAGGGCGTCATGGGCATGGCGCCGCCGTAGGCGGAGGAGCAGCCGGAGGCGTTGGCCACGTACATGCGGCTGCCGAACAGCTGGGTCACCAGCTTGATATAGGTGGTCTCCGCGCAGCCCGCGCAGGCGGCGGAGAACTGGAAGTAGGGCTTGGCGAACTGGGCCGTCTTCACGCTCTTGTCGCTGATGACGTCCTTCTTCAGCAGCTTCTCGTCCATGGCATACTTGTCGAAGTTGGGCTGCTGCTCCTTCTGGGTCTCGAAGGGCACCATCTCCAGCGCTCCCTTGGCCGGGCAGGCGGTCAGACACACGCCGCAGCCCAGACAGTCGTAGGGAGAGACCTGCATCCGGAAGGAGTAGGCAGGGGCATCCTTGCCCAGGCCCTTGGCGGGCACGGTGACGAAGGATGCCGGCGCGCCGGCCTTCTCCTCATCCGCCAGCAGCACAGGCCGGATGGCCGCGTGGGGGCACGCCATGGCGCAGCGGTTGCACTGGATGCACGCGTCGGGATTCCACTGGGGCACCGTGACGGCCACGCCCCGCTTGGAGTATGCGGTGGTGCCGTTCTCCCAGGTGCCGTCCAGGCAGTTGTGCTTCTTGAACAGGGACACCGGCAGCTTGTCGCCGTGCTGGCGGTCCATGGGCACCACGATCTCCTTGACGAAGTCCGTGCCCTTCAGCTCCTCCGGCGCGCCGTCCCTGGCGTCCGCCCAGGCGGCGGGGACCTCCACCTTCGTCATGCCGGTCAGGCCCACGTCCACGGCCCGGTTGTTCAGGTCCACGATCTCCTGGCCGCCCTTTTTGAAGTAGGAGTTGTAGTTGCCCTGCTTCATCTCCTCCACCGCCAGATCGATGGGGATCACCTTGGTCAGCTGAAAGAAGGCCGCCTGCAGGATCGTGTTGATCCGGTTGCCCAGGCCCAGGTCCCGGGCCAGCTTCGTGGCGTCCATGATGTAGAAGTTGGCGTGCTTGTTGGCCAGGTCCCGCTTCATCTTGGCGGGCAGGTGGGTCTCCAGCTCCTCCGCACTCCAGGGGCAGTTCAGCAGATAGGTGCCGCCGTCCTTCAGGTCCGCGGTGGTGTCATATTTGTCCACATAGGTGGGCGCGTGGACGCCCACAAAATCCGCGGAGGACACCAGATAGGTGGCCCGGATGGGGTGGTCGCCGAACCGCAGGTGGCTCTGGGTCAGGCCGCCGGACTTCATGGAGTCGTAGGAGAAATACGCCTGGGCATACTTGTCCGCCGCCAGGCCGATGGTGGTGATGGCGTTCTTGTTGGCGCCCACCGTGCCGTCGCCGCCCAGGCCCCAGATCTTGCAGGATACCTGCCCGGGATCGTCCAGGGCGATCTCCTCATAGGGCAGGGAGGTGAAGGTCACGTCGTCCTCGATGCCGATGGTGAAGCTGTTCTTGGGCGTATCCTGGTCCAGGTTGTCGTACACCGCCACGATCTGGCCGGGCGTGGTGTCCTTGGAGGCCAGACCGTACCGGCCGCCCACCACCACGATGTCCTTCCGCCCCGCCTGCTGCAGGGCGCTCTGCACGTCCAGATACAGCGGCTCGCCCACGGAGCCGGACTCCTTCGTCCGGTCCAGCACGGCGATCTTCTTGCAGGTGGCGGGAATGGCGTCCACAAAGTGCTGGATGGAGAAGGGGCGGTACAGGTGCACCTGCACCATGCCCACCTTGCGGCCCTTCCTGTTCAGATAGTCCACCGTGTCCTTCACCGTCTCCGCGCCGGAGCACATGATGACGATGACTTCCTCCGCGTCGGGCGCGCCGTAGTAGTTGAACAGCTTGTAATCCCGGCCCGTCAGCTTGTTGATCTCATCCATGTAGTGCTGCACCACGCCGGGGATGGAGGCGATCTTCTCGTTGGCGCCCTCCTTGCACTGGAAGAACACGTCCGGGTTCACCGTGGTGCCCCGGGTGGAGGGGTGCTCCGGGTTCAGGCCGTTCTTGCGGAACGCCGCCAGCTGGTCATAGTCCACCAGCTTGGCAAGGTCGTCATAGTCCAGCGCCTCGATCCGCTGCATCTCGTGGGAGGTGCGGAAGCCGTCGAAGCAGTGCATGAAGGCGTACCGGCCGCCGATGGCGGACAGGTGGGCCACCGCGCCCAGGTCCATGGCCTCCTGGGGGGAGGAGGACATCAGCATGCCGAAGCCGGTCATCCGGCAGGTCATCACGTCGGAGTGGTCGCCGAAGATGGACAGGGCGTGGGCGCTGACGGTCCGGCAGGAGATGTGGAACACGCCGGGCAGGAACTCGCCGCCGATCTTGTACATGGGCGGGATCATCAGCAGCAGGCCCTGGGAGGCCGTGTAGGTGGTGGTCAGCGCGCCCGCCTGCAGGGAGCCGTGGCAGGTGCCCGCGGCGCCCGCCTCGGACTGCATCTCGATGACCTCCACGGGTTTTCCGAAGATGTTGGTCCTCCCCTTGGCGGACCACTCGTCCACCTTCTCCGCCATCAC
>CAMMCS010000073.1 GCA_946494635.1 uncultured Oscillibacter sp.
CGATCTTGCTGACCGCGCCGGGGATGGAGGAGCCCACCTGGCTCTTGTCCTCCGGATCCACCATGGGCACCTTGACGATGTTCTTCTGGGCCTCCTCGTCGGGCACCTGCACGTCCCGCCGGATGCCGTTGAGCTCGAAGCTGACGGTGCGCATGCCCTCGCTGTCCACCTCGCCCAGTCCCAGGTACTTGATCACCAGGGTCTTGCCGTCGGCAATGTTGACCTTGTTGGTCTCACCCACTGCCAGGCCGTGGAAGAACACATGGCTGCCCAGCCGCATGATATAGCCATACTCCTTCTGGTTCTTGACAAAGTCCTCCACCACCTTGGGATACAGGCAGTAGCTGAGAACCGCCCGCCAGGAGGGGTCAGGATCAAAGGCCTTCATTTCCCGCTTCTTCGCCTCGAAGTCCACGGGGGGCAGCAGCTCGCCGGGGCGGCAGGTGATGGGTTCCTTGCCCTTGAGCACCACCCGCTGCAGATCCTTGGGGAACCCGCCTGCGGGCTGGCCCATCATGCCGGAGAAATAGCTGACCGCGCTGTCCGGGAAGGCCAGGCTCTCGCCCTTTTCCACGATGTTCTCCGGCGTCAGTTCATTCTGGGTCATGAAGATGGCCAGGTCGCCCACCATCTTGGACGAGGGCGTCACCTTCACGATGTCGCCCAGCATTTCGTTGACCTTGCGGTAGTTCTCCTTGACCTCCAGGAACCGGTCGCCCAGGCCCAGGGACTCCACCTGGGGCTTCAGGTTGGTATACTGGCCGCCGGGGATCTCATAGCGGTAGATGTCCGCGTTGCTGCACTGAAGGCCCGTCTCAAAGGAGTCATACCGCTTGCGGACGTCCTCCCAGTAATCCGTCAGATCCTGGAGCCGGTTCAGATCCAGGCCGGTGTCCCGCTCCGTGCCCTGGAGGGCCGCCACCACCGCGTTCAGGGAGGGCTGGCTGGTGGTGCCCGCCATGGAGCTGATGGCGCAGTCCACCACGTCCACGCCGGCCTCCGCCGCCAGCAGATAGGCGGCCACCTGGTTTCCGGAGGTGTCATGGGTGTGGAGCTGGATGGGAATTCCGATCTCCTGCTTCAGGGTGGAGACCAGCTTCTTGGCGGCATAGGGCTTCAGCACGCCGGACATATCCTTGATGCACAGCATGTGGGCGCCCCGCCTCTCCAGCTCCCTGGCCAGCTTCACATAGTACTCCAGGGGGTACTTGTCCCGCCTGGGATCCAGGATGTCGCCGGTGTAGCAGATGGTGGCCTGGCAGATCTTGTCCTGCTTCAGGACCTCGTCCATGGCCACTTCCATGCCGGGGATCCAGTTGAGGGAGTCAAACACCCGGAATACGTCGATGCCGGACCGGGCGGCCTCCTTGACGAACTCCCGGATCACGTTGTCGGGATAGTTGGTGTAGCCCACGGCGTTGGCGCCCCGCAGCAGCATCTGCAGCAGCAGGTTGGGGGCCTTCTCCCGGATCAGGTCCAGCCGCTCCCAGGGGGACTCGTGGAGGAAGCGGTAGGCCACGTCGAAGGTGGCGCCGCCCCAGCACTCCAGGGAGAAGGCGTCCGCCAGGATCTCGCTGGTGCCCTCCATGCCCTTGACGATGTCCCGGGTGCGGACCCGGGTGGACAGCAGGGACTGGTGGGCGTCCCGGGTGGTGGTGTCGCAGATCAGCAGCTTCTTCTGCTCCTTCACCCAGTCTGCCACGGCCTTGGGGCCCTTGGCGTCCAGCATCTGCTTCAGGCCGTCGGGCCGTTGGCCGGTCACCGGCGGGAAGCGGCAGGGGTCGTAGAACTTGTGGCCCTCCCGCTCCTTCACCACGATGTTGCCGATATACTTGAGCATCTTGGTGGCCCGGTCCTGGCCCTCGTCCAGCTCAAAGAGCGCCGGCGTCTCGTCGATGAACTTGGTGTGGCAGCCGCCGGCGATGAAGGTGGGGTTCTTGAGGATATTGGTGATAAAGGCGATGTTGGTCTTGACGCCCCGGACATGGATCTCATTGATGGCCCGGGCCGCCTTGCGGCACACGCCGGGGAAGGTGTTGTCCCAGGTGGTGATCTTTACCAGCAGGGAGTCATAATAGGGGGAGATCACAGCGCCGGTATAGGCGTTGCCGCCGTCCAGCCGGATGCCGAAGCCGCCGGGGGAGCGATAGGCCGTGATCTTCCCGGTGTCGGGGGCGAAGTTGTTGGCGGGGTCCTCGGTGGTGACGCGGCACTGGATGGCGTAGCCGTTCATCCGGACGTCGTTCTGCTTCCGGATGCCGATTTCAGGATCACTGAGCGGGTACCCCTCGGCAATGAGGATCTGGGAGCGCACGATGTCGATTCCCGTCACCATCTCGGTGACGGTGTGCTCCACCTGGATGCGGGGGTTCATCTCAATGAAGTAGTGATGTCCCTCCCGGTCCACCAGGAACTCCAGGGTGCCGGCATTTACATAGCCCACATGCTTGGCGATTTTTACCGCGTCGGCATACAGGGCCTCCCGGATCTTCTTGTCCACTGAGAAGGCAGGGGCAAACTCCACCACCTTCTGATACCGCCGCTGGAGGGAGCAGTCCCGTTCAAAGAGATGGACCACATTGCCCTGCTCGTCGCCCAGCACCTGCACCTCGATGTGCTTGGGCTCCACCAGGAACTTCTCCATGAAGATATCGTCGTTGCCGAAGGCCTTCTTGGCCTCCGCCTTCACCAGGTCAAAGTTAGTGCCGACCTCTTCCACGGTGTCACACCGGCGCATGCCCCGGCCGCCGCCGCCGGCGGCCGCCTTCAGGATGACCGGGAAGCCGAACTCCATGGCCAGCTTCTGGGCGGCCTCCCGGCTCTTCAGGGGCTCCGTGGTGCCGGGGGTGGTGGGCACGCCGCAGGCCACGGCGATCTGCTTGGCGGACAGCTTGTCGCCCATCAGGTCCAGCACCTGGGAGGACGGGCCGATAAACCTGATGCCCGCGGCCTCGCAGGCCCGGGCGAAGTCCGCGTTCTCGCTGAGGAAGCCGTAGCCGGGGTGGATGGCGTCGGCGCCGTGCTTCTTGGCCAGCTCGATGATGCGGGGGATGTCCAGATAGGCGCCCAGGGGGCTCTCGTTCTCGCCGATCAGGTAGGACTCGTCCGCGGCGGTGCGGAAAATGCTGTATACATCCTCATTGGAATAGATCGCAACCGTCTGAAGGCCCAGGTCATGGCAGGCCCGGAAGATCCGCATGGCGATCTCTCCCCGGTTGGCCACCAGGACCTTTTTGAATGTTCGGCTCATAGGTCATTCCTCCTCACTCCGCCGGGGGGCGGATATTGTTCAATTTGTTTAGTATATACCATTCCACCCCGGTGTTGCAATGGCTTCCCGGGGTGTCCGCTTCATTTTTTGTTTGAGCGACATATTTTTGCGCAAATTTACTTCACGGTTTGTTCATTTCAGCAGAGCTTATAGCAGCCATTGCTTCGGCTGGCATCGCGGGAAATCCCGGAAAACGGGCCGGGATGTTCACCCGGCCCGTTTCCAAGGCGTTTCGCCCTTATCCGTTTTGGGTCTTTACCCCGGAGAAATCGAACCATCCCCGGCCGTCCCGCAGGACGCCGGTGAGGCTGTCCCGCAGGGTCCATGCCGTCACCGTGGTGTACAGCGGTGCAAGCGCCGCATCCTCCAGCAGCATCGCCTCCGCGTCGTGGAGGCAGCCCAGCCGGGCGGCTTCGTCCTCCGCCCCTGCGATAATGGAAATCAGCATGTCATAGGCGCTGTTGGCGTATCGGGCGATATTCTCCTCCCGGCCGGAGGCCCACTGCATCAGGTAACACTCCGCATCGCTGCCCACAGGGCGGATCTCCATGCCCGCCAGGAAGAAGCTCCCCTCTTCCAGGGCGGAGGCCATCTCCTCCACCGTGACGGCCCGGGCCGTCACCGAAAGCCCCAGCGCCCTCTGCCAGCCCGCCGTCAGGGCTTGGGCCACCGCGCCCGCGGCTCCCTCGTCCACATAGAGGTACTCCAGCGCTCCCAAATCTCCGACATTGGCGTATCCGGCCTCCTCCAGCAGCTGAAGGGCCTCCTGCCGCAGCTCCTCCTGATGGTCCGCCTCCGTGTCCAGCAGGGTACCTCCGACTGTGCGGAAGTCCTCCTCCTCGCTCTCCGGCACGCCGGGGGGGATCAGTCCCTGGGCCGGCCGGGCCGCAGCGCCCGCAGCCTCCGCCGCGGCAGTCCGGTCCGCCGTCAGGCTCAGGGCCCGGCGGACCCTGGCATCCAGCAGGGTGTCCTGCGCGCAGTTGAAAATGACAGTGTATACCGGTTCCTCCGGCGTCACAGTGCGGTTCTCCTCCGCCGCCAGGGCGGCAATCCGCTCCGCCGGCAGAATTCCCAGGAAGTCCACCTCCTGATTGTCATAAAGGGCCTGAGCGGCCTCTGCCGTGTCCGCAAAGCGGAACACCAGCGTCTGCGGCCCCCCATCTCTCTCGCCGGCCTCCAGCGTCAGGGAGGTCCCAGCCTCATAGCCGCTGACCTGATAGGGGCCGTTGGTAACCAGCCCTGTCATATCAGCCCACCATGGCTCCGCCGCTTCCGTCTCCTCCGGGGGCGTCTCCGCCCCATCCCCCTGGGTCTCATCCGTCTCCGCTGGCGCCTGGTTCAGCAGATCCTGCCGCAGGGGCATGGTGGCGGCAGCAGTGCAGACCTCTGACAAAAACCAGTCGCAGGTGCCGCTGAGCACCACCACCACCAGCGTCTTCTCATCCTCGGCCGTTACCTGAAGGGCAGAGGGATCCCCGGTCTCCCGGACCGTATCGTACCCTGCCACGGCGGACAGCAGCCCCGCGTTGGGAGAGTCGTTGGCCGGATCCGCCAGCCGCTGCCAGGCAAAGACGAAGTCCGCCGCCATCACCGGGCGGCCATCGCTCCACTCCCCCTGGAGCTGGAAGGTATAGGTGACGGTGCCGTCGGCGTTTTCCTCCTCCGTCACATGGCGGGCGGCGGCCTCAGACACCACAACCTCCCCGGACACGTCTGTGGTCTTGCGCATCAGGTTCTCATACAGGTGGATCAGGAGGGTCTGATCCGCGGGCTCCACCGCGTAAATGGGGTCCAGCTCCTCCGGTTCGCCGCCCACACAGACAGAAAGGGTCAGTCCGTCCCCGCTCTGGCCGCAGCCGGGCAGCGTGCAGATGCACAGGGCCGCCGTCAGGAGCAGCGCCAAACGCCGCTTCCCATGTTTCATGCCATATCGCTCCTCTTCTCTGGAGTTTGGAACAGGCGCCCCCGGCGCCTGCAGATGTCAAGTGACTTGGTTCATTATAATGGCTTTTGTCCGGCTTGTAAAGTTGCTGCGTACCAAAAAGTAACAAAAAATTACAAAAATTAAGACTCTGTTCACAAATGCATCCAATTCGCCGCCACGGCCGTTTCCTGATCCATTCCCCAAAGGAAAAACGGGTGCGGAGCCCCGCACCCGTTTTCAAATGCCGATCATTCCCGCGCTCACACAGTGGTCAGATGGCCGTCTTCGCCGAATTTTACCGGGACTACCACGTTGCGGGTCTTCTCCGCAATGTCATCCATCCGCATTTTGGAGGGGTAGTCCGCAATCAGGCTGACCGCCACCCCCTGCCGCCGGGCCCGGCCGGTGCGGCCGATGCGGTGGACGTAGTCCTGGTTCTCATCCGGCACGTCGCAGTTGAACACGATGTCCACATCGTCCACGTCGATGCCCCGGGCCGCCACGTCGGTGGACACGAACACCTGCAGCTCCCCCCGGCGGAACCTGTCCATCACCTGCTCCCGCCGGCGCTGGGGGATGTCCCCGTGAATACACTCGGCGTCGATCCCCCGCATCTGCAGGAACTTGGTGATCCGCTCCGTGGAGCCCTTGGTGTTGCAGAATACCATGCAGCGGTCAAAGCCCGTCTCCTCCAGGATCCGGGCGATGGCGTCGGCCTTGCCGTCGTGGGGCACGTCCATGCGGAACTGCTTGATATCCGGCTTGTTCTGCTCATCCTCCCGGACGGTGATCTCCGCCGCGTCCCGCTGGTACACCCAGGCGATATCCATGACCTCCCGGGAGATGGTGGCGGAGAAAAGCCCCAGGTTGCGCCGCTTGTTCATCCGGTCCAGCAGACGGGTCACGTCGTGGATGAAGCCCATGTCCAGCATCCGGTCCGCCTCGTCCAGCACCACGGTCTGGGCGGTGTCCACCCGGACGGTGCGGCGCTTCATATGGTCCGAGAGCCGCCCCGGCGTGGCCACCACGATCTGGGGATGCTTTTTCAGTGCCTCGATCTGCCGGCCGATGGGGGCGCCGCCGTAGAGACATACCGTCCGCACCCCGGGCTTGAAGGCCGCCAGATCCCGGATCTCATCGGTGATCTGGATGGCCAGCTCCCGGGTGGGGGCCAGGATCACCGCCTGGACGCTCTCGTCCTCCGGATCCACATGCTCCACAATGGGGATCCCATACGCAAAGGTCTTGCCGGTGCCGGTGGGGGCTTTGGCAATCACGTCCTGCCAGTCCATCATGGGCGGGATACAGCCCGCCTGAACCGGCGTGGACACTTCGATGTTTCGTTTTTCAATGGCGCGCATCAACTCCGGCGACAGGTGCAGGCTGTCAAACCGGACGCCTTCCGTATACTCCATATACACTCTTCCTCTTTTATCGGGCTTCCGTCGCTCTCTGCGCCTCTTTCCGCCGCTCCGGCCGCTTTTCCCGCGGGCTTTGCCGGAACCGGGGACACAGGGTGCAGCTTTTCAACAGGTTTATTATATATGACGAAGCCCCACTTGTAAAGCTCTGTCAAGGGCTGCCGCTGTCCAGGCCGTGTCCGGCGGCAGGCCGGCTCATCCGCAGCTGCCGGAGCCCCTCTGAAATTTGTTCCCATTTTTTGAGAATCCGCTTGTTTTTCAGTAAATTTGTCTTATAATTGTAGTAAAATTTTGTATTGCTTTCCGACAGATTTCTCAATTTTATGGTACATTGTAAGAACAAAAGACCCTTGATCGGATACGGAGGTGCCGCGTGGACGCTGGAATGGATTATGTGCGCATTTTGCGAGACCTGCGGGAAGATGCTGACAAGACCCAGACCCAGATCGCTGAGGTCCTCGGGACATCCCAGACGATGTATGCCCGCTATGAGCGGGGAGCCAATGAGCTTCCCATCCACCACCTGATCACATTGAGCAAATACTATGGGGTCAGTACGGACTATCTCTTGGGTCTCAGCAAGGAACGGTAAAGCGCGGACAGGGAGTTTCCTGTCCGCGCTTTTTTGCTCTTATCCGTCTGCCAGGGCGGCCGGCCGGGGCTCCTCCGCATGGGTCTCCCCGCTCTCTCCGGCAGCAGGCAGGCCCGCGGAGCCGCCCGCCGGTTCCGTGACGGTGACGGAGTTGCCCGCCGCGCCGGTGCCGCCGGTGGTCTCGTAGACCACGCCGTCCCCGTTGTCCTGGGTGGCGGTCCAGTTCTCCGGGGTGCCGGTGACCCGGATGCTGACGGTGCGGGTCTCCTGGCTGCCGTCCTCGCGGACCACCTCCATGTCGTAGGCGTAGGTGTAGACGCCATCGGCCTCCAACTGGTCGGTGATGTCGATGTCCTGCCCGTCCGCGTGGAGGATCAGACGGCCGTCCTCCTCCGTCACCACGTCTCCGTCCACCAGCGTGATGGACACCGCGTTCCCCTGGTCATCCCGGGCCAGGTACTGGTCTCCGGACGTCCAGACGATGGTGAACTGCCGGAAGAGCGCCCCGTCCGTGGCCACGTTCACCGCCCCGGCGGTGACGGCCAGGGCCATCATCATGGCCGCCGCCAGAGCCGCGCCCCGCAGTACCCGGGGCATCCGCTTTCTCTGCTTCATCTCCTGCATCTTCTGCAATACCTCCTGTTTGGCCTGGTCGGAGGCACGGAGTTGGGAAAAGGTCTCCCGGTACATTCTCTTGTCGATCATGGCTCTGCCTCCTGTAAGATCAGTTTCAGCTTTCCCCTGGCCCGCATGAGCCAGGTCTGCACGGTGGAGGGATTGGCGCCCATGGCCGCCGCAGTCTCCTGCACGGAGCAGTCCTCGTAGTAGTGGAGATACACCGCGGCCCGGTACTTGGGCGGCAGGGCCATGACCTGCCGGAAGAGCTCGCTCTGCTCCGGCGTGTCGAAGGCCGGCTCTCCGGCCTCCTCCAGGGGGCCGGTCCTCCGGCGCCAGGGAGAGCGGAGGAGCTTTTTGCACTCGTTCACCGCCACCCGGACCACCCAGTGCCGTTCATGCTCCGGCGACTGGAAGGGCTTGCGTGCCAGATAGAGCTTCAGCAGCGTCTCCTGCATCACGTCCTCCGCGTCGGCGCGGTTTTTCAGATAGCTGTATGCCAGCCGGAACACCGTGTCGCTGTACTGCTCCACCGCCGCCTCAAATGCCGCGTCTGTCAATCTCATCACACCTTGCTGTTTGGGATGGGCGGCAGCGCCGCCCGGAAAGGCCTTTCTGACAGGAATATCCCCCAGCGTGGGAAAATATCTCACCGGATGCAAAAAAATTTTGCAGGCGGGCAGCAGGACGCCCCGGGAGCGGTCCAGCCGCTCCCGGGGCGTTGGTCTCATGCTCACTTGTGGGGCACATGCCAGATGTGATCCGCGTACTCCGCCACGGCCCGGTCGGCGGCGAACACGCCGCTGCGGGCGATGTTGTGCAGGCTCATGCGGTTCCAGGCCGTCTGGTCCCGATAGGTCTCCGCCATCCGCGCCTCCGCCTGGCAGTAAGCCTGGAAGTCCGCCAGCAGGAAGTACTCGTCCGCCGGGCTGCCGCCGGCGCCGAACAGCAGCCGCTGGTACAGGTCGTCGTACCGGACGCCGTCCCGGAAGCCGTTGCGCAGGGCGTCCAGGCACCGGTGGAGCACCGGGTCCCGGTTGTACAGCCGCTGGGGCACATAGCCCTCCCGCTTCAGCTGCTCCACCTCGTCGGCGTGGAGGCCGAAGAGGAACATATTCTCGTCCCCCAGCAGGTCGTGCATCTCCACATTGGCCCCGTCCAGGGTGCCCACGGTCAGGGCGCCGTTCATCATGAACTTCATGTTGCCGGTGCCGCTGGCCTCCTTGCCGGCGGTGGAGATCTGCTGGCTCACCTCGCTGGCGGGCATCAGCTGCTCCGCCAGGGAGACCCGGTAGTTCTCCAGGAACACCACCTGGAGCTTATCCTTGCAGATGGGGTCGTGGTCGATCTGGTCCGCCAGGGAGTTGATGAGGCGGATGATCCGCTTGGCCA
>CAMMCS010000074.1 GCA_946494635.1 uncultured Oscillibacter sp.
GGCCGGGGACGGCCTCCGGGAACAGGAAGGGCAGCACCGTCATGGCCTCCGCCACACGGAACTGGATGCCCTGGTACTGGGGGATGGGAAGCGCCAGCGTCAGCACCGCGTAGATGGCGGCGATGATCCCGGCGGTGGCCATCTGCCGGGGCGTAAATTTGGACTTGGACATAAGAAAAAGACCTCCTTTGATGATGTCGGAGGCCTTTGATACGAAACCGCAGCAAAACGCCCGTGGTAAGGTACGGGCAACCTCCATTTTTTTGTTTAGAGAACGGCGGACTGTCCGCTTCCGCCGAACGAACGCCCGATGCCGGGCGCTTGGACAGGGAGATGGCACCTGTCAATTTGGTACTATACCACACCGGCGGGCAAAAGGGAAGAGGGCTGACGCAAAAAAATGCGTCAGCCCTCCTGTATTTTTATCTTCAGCTGGGAACGACGAGCACCATCGCGCCTCCCGCTGCCGCGGCCTCTTCCGCGGTGGCGGCACCCGCCACGGTCAGCCCCTCCTGTTCCAGACGGCCCAGCAGATCGCTGTACTCAGCGGCCGTCAGCTCATAGAGCAGGCCGTCCTCCGTTTCTTCGGCAGGGGCAAAGCCGGACAGAAGATCTCCGGCCTCTTCGGCTGTAAGGGTCAGACTGGGAGTGGACTGGACAGAGTAGGGCGCCAGAATGGCCTCCCGCTCCGCCGCCTCTGGGGAGACGGCCTCAGCCTCCGGGGCGGATGCGCTGCTGTCGGGCACATCCGCGGGGGAGGTCTGCCCGGCCCCCTCCTCACTGTCAGAGGGCGAGGGGAGGGCCTGTTTTGCCGAAGGATCCAGGTCCTGCTGCGCAGGCACCTGGGCGCCGCTGTCATTTTCAATGGCCGCAGAGGCATCCCCCTCATCCAGAAGCGCGGTTTCCGCCGCGTCCTGAGCCGGGGAGACTGCCGTATTCCGCTGCAGTTGGGGCAGAAGGGATACCGCCAGTACCACCACGGCACAGCAGGCCACCAGAGGGGCCAGGCGCTTCGCCCAGCGGGTCCGGCGGCGCTTCTGCCGCAGGCTGTCCGCCCGCACAGCGGCCATGACGCCGTCGGCAAAGCCCTCCGGCACCTCCACGTCCTCCGCCGCAGGGAAGGCGTCCCGAATGGCCAGCGCCGCCTGGACATACGCCCGGCAGCGGTCACAGCCGGCCAGATGCTCCCGCACCCGGGCGGCATCCTCCGGGGAGAGCTCTCCATCAAGATACGGGTCCAGCAGGGCCGCAAATTCCTCACAGTGTTTCATTGTCAGCCCTCCTTTCCTGTGGCTTTAGACGCAGCCGGCGGGGAAAAGTTCCCGTCCTTCAGCAGAAAATTTCGCAGCTGCCGCCGGGCCCGGCTGATCCGGGACTTGACGGTGCCTGCGTCCAGGGAGAGGGCCTCCGCGATTTCATCATAGCTGAGCTGATGCATTTCCCGCAGAATGAGGATCTGCCGGTGCTCCGGGGAGAGGGCCGCCAGCCCCCGGTCAATGGCCTCCCGCAGCTCCTGGCGTTCCGCCTCGTCCTGGGGGGAGAGGGCCGTGTCCGGCACATCCAGGCTCAGCCCCTCGTCATCCAGGGACGGCCCGGCTGCGGAGCGGTGCCGGCCCTCCCGCCGCAGCAGGTCCACGCAGGCGTTGCTGGTGAGCCGATAGAGCCAGGTGGAAAAGCTGGCGTCCCCCCGGAAAAAGGACAGGCCTTGCCAGGCGGCGAGAAACGCCTCCTGGGCGGCCTCCGCGGCGTCCTCCCGGCTGCCGCACATCCGCACCGCCAGGGCGAAGACCCGCTTTTCATACAGACGGACCAGGGCCGCGAAGGCGTCTTCGTCACCGCCCTTGGCGGCCATCACCAGCTGATGTTCCCGTGTCTGCTCCTTCATGTCAAATCCCTTTTGATCCCTTTCGTCACCCGGTACACATCCTCCAGGCTGCTCATCTGCACGATCTGCTCCTTGTAGTAGCCGGAGTGGGGCACGCCCTTGAGATACCAGCAGTAGTGGCGGCGGGCCTCCAGCACGGCCACCCGCTCCCCCTTGGCGGCGGCGGCCAGCTCAAACTGCCGCACCGCTGTGTCGCACCGCTCCGCCAGGGGCGGCAGGGGCGGGACCGGCCGGCCCTCCAGCACGGCTCGGGCCTGCTGGAAGAGCCAGGGGTTGCCGAAGCATCCCCGGCCGATCATAGCCATGTCCGCCCTGGTGTGCTGCAGGATGCGGGCGGCGTCCTCCGGCTTCCAGATATCGCCGTTGGCGATCACCGGGATGGACACGGCCTCCTTGACCTGGCGGATGCAGTTCCAGTCCGCCTGGCTGCTGTACATCTGGGCCCGGGTCCGGCCATGGACCGCCACGGCGGAGGCTCCCGCCTGCTCCAGGATCTGGGCGAACTCCACGCAGTTGCAGCTGCCCATGTCCCAGCCCCGGCGAAACTTGGCGGTCACCGGCACGGAGACGGCCTTCACCACCGCCTCCATGATGCGGCCGGCCTTCTCCGGATCCTTCATCAGCGCCGCCCCGTCCCCATTGTTCACAATTTTCCCCATGGGGCAGCCCATATTCAGGTCCACAATGTCCGCACCGGAGTGCTCCAGGGCGATCTGGGCCGCCTCCGCCATGCAGGCGGGGTCGCTGCCGAAGATCTGCACCGCCGCCGGATGCTCCCCGGGGAACATCTGCAGCAGGGACAGGGTCTTCTTGTCATGGTAGCACAGGGCCTTGGAGGAGATCAGCTCCGTGACGGTGTAGCCGGCGCCAAGCTCCGCGCAGATCTGGCGGAAGGCGACGTCTGTGACCCCGGCCATGGGCGCCAGGGCCAGAGGGGCGTGGATGGTGACAGATCCGATGTTCAAGGCAGAACGTCCTTTCCCGGTGAGAAAATGTCTTATTACTATACCACAGTTCACAAAAAAAGTCCACTGCCGGCGGCGCCCGGCGAAAGAATTAGCGGATTCCTCTTTTCCCGACGAGATTTTTTTTATCCGGCCTGTAAAATGGAGAAAACTACCAAAGAGGCCGCGGAGCTGCGGCGAAACACAGGAGGGACAAGCAGTGAAGCAGAGGAAACCGATGGAGGAGCGCCGTCCGGCGCGTCTGCTGGCCATGGGGATCCGTTTCTTTCTGACGGCGGCGCTGACGGCCACCCGGACGCCGGGGGGCTACGCCCCCTTTGCCCTGGGATGCGCGGCAGCCTGCGGGCCGGGGGCGGAGGGAATCGCCGCCCTGCTGGGGGCGGGGGTCGGCGCCCTGCTGTTTCTGGAGTTTTCTGAGGCGCTGCCCTTTTTGGCCGTCGCTGTCCTGATTTTCACCACAGAGGCGGCATTTCAGGGGCTCCGGCTCCTGGAGGGGCCGCTGTTCCACCCCCTGGCGGGGGCGGGCCTGTTTCTGGCGGTAAACGGCATCTATGTGCTGCAGGCCATCACCCCGCTGCGGCACCTGGCCCCCTGCCTGGCGGGGGCCGTCCTGGTGGGGATCTCCGCCTGGTACTATCAGCCGTTGCTGCAGGCCGGACAGGAACGGCTGGAGCCGGACAACCTGCTGTTTCTGGCGGGGTCCGTGGCCCTGGCTTTTGGGGATGTGGAGCTGGCCGGGGTCTCGGCAGGCCGGGCGCTGCTGTGCCTGCTGCTGCTCTACACCGCCTATCAGCGGGGCGGGACGGCCGGAGCCGCCGCTGGCCTCTGCGGCGGCCTGGCGGCAGACCTCTGCGCCGGGGAGGGCGGCGTCCTCTTCGCGGGGGCCTATGGCCTGGCGGGGCTTCTGGCGGGCAGCCGGGACAGCAGCCGCCGGGGCTGGGCGGCGCTTATGTTCCTGACAGGGGTGACGTTGGCCGCCCTGCCGGCGGAATCGCCGATGCCGCTGCTGGTGGAGGCCGCGGTGGGCGCGGGGGTCTTTCTGCTGCTGCCGGGCCGGATCTTCGGCGGCAAGCGGGTAAAGCGGGGAGAGGGCGCCCAGTTCCCCGCCGCCCTGGAGGGGATGCGCGCTCAGCTGACGCGCCTGTCTGCGGCCCTGCGGGATCTGTACGACAGCATGGGCCGGGCGGCCCCGGTCTCCTCGGAGGAGAACCCGGCAGTGGTGTTTGACCGGGCGGCGGAGAAAGTGTGCCGGGGCTGCGCCCTGTGCCAGTTCTGCTGGCAGAAGGAGTACACCTCCACCTTCAACGCCCTGAACGACGCGACGCCCTTCCTGCTGGAGCGGGGCCGGGCGCTACCCAAAGACTTTCCCGGCTATTTCGCGGACCGGTGCATCCACCTGTCGGATTTTCTCACCGCCATCAACGGGGAGCTGTCCGCCTATCTGCTGCGGCGGCAGTACCGGCGGCAGCTGGAGGAGACCCGCCGCAGCGCCCGGGGGCAGTACGCCCAGCTCAGTGAGCTGCTGACTGCCACCGCCGCCGGCCTGGGGGAGGTCCAGGCCACGGCCGGGACGGCTGACACTGTCTGCCGGGTGGGGGCCGCCCTGCGGCCCAAGGAGGGGGAGACCGTCTGCGGGGACACGGTGGCCTCCTTCCGGACGGAGGGCGGGCTTTTCTGCCTGCTGCTGTCGGACGGCATGGGCAGCGGCGAGGCGGCCCGGCGGGAGTCGGCCCTGACCTGCCGCCTGCTGGAGCAGTTCCTGCAGGCGGGCATCGAGCCGGAGGCAGCCCTGAAGACCCTGAACTCCGCCATGGCCCTGCGGGGAGCGGAGACCGGCAGTTTCACCACCATCGACCTGGTCACCTGCCGGCCGGAGACGGGGGAGCTGGCCTTTTACAAATACGGCGCCGCCCCCAGCTACCTCAAGAAAGGGGGCACTGTCCGGCGGATCACCGGCGGGACGCTGCCGGCCGGCCTTCGGGGCGGGACGGTCTCGCCGGATGTCACCCGGGCTGCGCTGGAGCCGGGGAGCTTTGCGGTGATGGTCAGCGACGGGGTGGCGGATCCCGGCCGGGACGAGTGGCTCCAGAACCTGCTGGCGGGCTGGGATGGGGACGATCCTCAGATCCTGGCCGGGCTGATCCTCAGCGAGAGCGTCCGGCGGGAGGATCTGCAGGACGACCGGGGTGTCCAGGTGCTGTATCTGGATCGGGGAGACGGTGTGAAAAAGGTGTGACGAGCGGTATAAATTTTCCCATCCTGAGACAAAATGGAATCATCCCGATAAACGGCAGGAGGCGGAAAGCGGATGGTGAAAGGCATTTCCAGACGGGTGGTTGTGGTGGACTCCCCGGACCAGAGGTTTTTTGAGCAGGCGATCTTCATTGTGCGGAACGACGCGGCGGGGGAGGGCGTCACCTCCCGGGAGCTGGTGGAGGAGGCCCGGCGGGTGGCCCGGAATTACGCGGGCGGCGACCACGGCCGGCTGAGCCGGCTGTGGAGGGATCTGTCCCCGGCAGTCTACACTCTGATGGGAGCTGCCGGAATCGGCCTGATCTGGCTGATTGTTTGGCTGGTGTGAAAAAGGGAGCGGCATCCAAAAAGGATGCCGCTCCCCTGTGTTTGCGGTTACTCAGCGTCGATGGCGGGGATACCGTCAGCGAAAAACGCCCGGGTGGCCTCCGCGTCCGACTGGATCTGCGCCCGAAGGGCATCCAGCGAGTCAAAGCGGACCTCCTGGCGCAGATGCGCATAGAACTCCACCCGCAGTGTTTTGCCATAGAGATTCCCCTGGAAGTCCAGCAGGCAGGCCTCCACCGTCACATCCGCGCCGTTGTGGACCGTGGGCCGGACGCCCACATTGGTGACGGCCGCATAGCGGGAGCCGTCCTCCAGGGTCACCTGCGTGGCGTAGACCCCGTGGCTGGGCACCAGCACATGGGGCGGGATCACCAGATTGGCGGTGGGGAAGAGCTGGCTGGAGCCGATTCCCCGGCCGTGACGGACGGTACCCGTCAGGGTGTGGGGATGGCCCAGAAAGCGGTTGGCCCGGCGGATCTGCCCCAGCTCAATCAGGCGCCGGATGTAAGTGGAGCTGACGGTGATGCCGGCCACCTCCACCTTGGGGATGATGTCACAGCCCAGGCCCAGCTCCCGGCACTTCTGCGCCAGCAGCTCCGGCGTGCCCTGGTTTTTGTGGCCGAAGTGGTGGTCGTGTCCCGCCACCAGGTGGACGGCATGATAGCGCCCTGCCAGGATCCGGGAGATGTAATCGTCCCAGGGAGTGGTCATCATCTCGCTGTCAAAGGGTACCATCAGTACATCCTGGATTCCGTACAGCCGGCGGATCAGGTCCCGCCGGTCCTCCGGAGAGTTGATGAGGGGGCAGGGGATGCCGGTGACCACCTCCTTGGGGGGGCGGTCAAAGGTGAACACCGCAGGGGTACAGCCCCGGCGGGCGGCCTCCTCCGCGGTCCGGCGCAGCAGGGCGCCGTGGCCCAGGTGGACGCCGTCAAAGAAGCCCAGGGCAATGACTCGTTCTTTCATGGTTTACGCTCCAAAGAAATTCTTGATGGATGTCAGGGTGCCGCCGGCGGCCCGGGACAGGCACAGGAACTGGCCCTCCTGGCTGTACACCCGGTAGACGCCGTCGGCTATGCCCGGCAGAGTGATGGGGTTGCCGCAGCGGACCCGCTTCTCCGCCTTTCCGGACGTCAGCCGCAGGACCGGATGCTCCGCAAACAGGCTGTCCGTGGGCAGAAGCAGCGCCTCGCCCTGGGACTGCACCTCTTCCAGTGTCACCGTCTGGCCCAGCGTGAACCCGGCGGCCATGGTGCGGCGCAGGGAGCACATGGTACCGCCGCAGCCCAGCGCCTGCCCGATGTCGTGGCAGAGGGTCCGGATGTAGGTGCCCTTGGAGCAGCGGCAGCGGAGCAGGTAGTCCGTATCGCTCCCCTGAGCCACCAGCTCCAGCTCATAGATGGTGATGCGCCGGGGCTTTCGGGCCACCTCCTGCCCCTTGCGGGCCAGCTCATAGAGCTTTTGACCACCGATCTTGATGGCGGAGTACATGGGCGGGATCTGCTCCTGCTCCCCCAGGAAGCGGGGCAGGACCGCCTCTACCGCTGCCCGGTCCGCCGCGACAGGGCGGGTCTCCAGGGTGGTGCCGGTGGTGTCCTGGGTGTCAGTTACCAGGCCCAGCCGCAGGCCCGCCACATATTCCTTTTCTCCGCTCTCCGCAAACTCCACCCCCCGGGTGGCCTGTCCCACAAAGACCGGCAGCACGCCGGTGGCCATGGGGTCCAGGGTGCCGCCATGGCCCACCCGTTTTTCGTGGAAGATGCCCCGCACCTTGGCGCAGACGTCCATACTGGTCCAGCCGGCGGGCTTGTCGATGATCAAAATTCCGTTAGCCATGGAGACTCCTCTCTCTTTCGCGGGGGAAAACCCAGCGCAGCGGATCCCCCGCGGGGAAGGAGGGACCAGCCGCAAGGATAAGCGGGACGCATGGCGGCACCGCGTTCCGCAAGGCCGCGGCACGGCACGGCCCAGCCGGCGGGCTTGCCGGTGCTCAGTATCCCAATTGGGCATGGGAACCGCCTCTGCGGGAAAGGCAGGCGGCAGATCCCCGCACTCTGTCAGTTCTGGTAATCCGGCGCCACCTGGGCCACCGCGCGCAAAATCTCTTCTTTGGCCTGGACCCAGGGGGCCTCCACCGTGCAGCCGGCGGCCGCGGCGTGGCCGCCGCCGCCCAACAGGCGGCAGGCCTCTGTGGCGTTGACCCGGGGGCCGGTCCGCAGGGACATCTTCCACACGTCCGGCCGCAGCTCCCGCATGGTGATGGCGCAGTCCACCCCCTCGATCTGGGGGCCCAGGGCGGAGAGATCCTCCGCGTCCGTCTCCGTGGCCTGGATGCGCGCCATCAGTGCAAGGGGCACAGACAGCACCGCCACCCGATCCCGGTCGTAGAACTCACAGTCATTGAGAATGGCGGCCTCCAGCTGCATCCGCTTGCGGCTCTTGGTGCGGAAGAACACCTTGTTGACCGTCTGGTAGTCGATGCCGGTCCGCAGCAGGGCCGCCGCCACGGCGTGGGTCTGGGCGGTGGTGTTGGCGTAGGCAAAGCACCCCGTGTCGGTGGACACCGCCACATACAGGGGCAGGGCGATTTCGGCCGTGATGGGGCCCAGGTGAGCCAGAATGTCGTAGACCAGCTCGCCGCAGGCGGCGGCCTCCGGCCGCACGATGTTCTCCCGGCCGAAGGACTCGAAGGAGGGATGGTGGTCGATGGCCAGGTCCACCCGCTCCGCATAGGGCCTGGCGTTCTCCGGGAACAGGCCCACGGTGGCGATATCCGTGGACACCACCTTGTCCGGCGTGAAGCCCTCCGGTGCCTCGTAGGGGCGGAAATAGGGGGCGGTGGTGTCCGTCAGCTCCGGATTGGGCAGCAGGTACGCCGTCTTGCCCAGGCGGCGGAGCCCCGCGCACAGGGCGGCGGCGCAGCCCACGGTGTCCCCGTCCGGGCGGACGTGGGTGAGGATCAGCACATTGTCAAAGGCCCGCAGCAGCTCCGCGGCTTGGGAGGCTGTCAGCATCGCTCACGCCTCCGTTTCGCCGGCGTCTCCGCCGTCCGGGGCATCGCCATCCTGCCGCTCCACCTGGCGCAGGATCTCCAGGATGTGGGCGCCGTGCTGGATGGAGTCGTCGGCGATGAACTGCAGCTCCGGCGTGTAGCGCAGCTGCAGGGCGCGGCCCAGCTCCCGCCGCAGGAAGCCGGCGGCGGATTTCAGGCCCTTCAGCACGTCCTTTTCCTGGGACTTGTCCAGGGTGCTGACGTAGACCCGGGCATAGCGCAGGTCGCCGGTGGTATCCACCCGGGTGATGGACACCATGCCCACCTGGGAGACCCGGGGGTCCTTCAAACGGCGGAGCTGGTCCGCCAGCTCCCGCTGGATCTCTTCGTTGATCCGGCCGATTCGATTGCTTGGCATCAAGATGACCTCCTTTTACAAAGGGAATGTCTGGTGTGGGGATATCCCGCAGGGGGATGTTGCGGTGCGTCCCATTGGACGCGGGAAATCGCCGAAGCGCCGCCAGCGGCGGATGAAGCGAGGCGGTTTCGAGGAAGCGGCGCGATTGGCGGCCCCGCCAGGGGACGGGAATCGCAATGCCGCGACGGTGTGTGCAGCCATGCTGATGGCTGGGCAGATGCACCCCCCATTGTCGTCGTCGCAAAGTCCGCTAAGCTCCGTTTCCGCCTGC
>CAMMCS010000075.1 GCA_946494635.1 uncultured Oscillibacter sp.
GATGGGAAACACCCCGGCGGTCTGGGAGGCGTCCAGGATGAACAGCAGCCCATGCTGATGGCAGAAGTCGCCTACCCAGCCGATGTCCACCAGGTCCCCGGTCAGGTTGGAGCCGTGGGTACACACCACCGCCCTCGTATTGGGCCGCAGCAGCCGCTCAAAATCGTCATACTTGATCTGCCCCTGCCGGTCAGCGGGGGCGAAGTCCACCTCCGCCCCCTGGGCCCGCAGCCGGTACAACGGCCGCAGGACGGAGTTGTGCTCCAGGTCCGTGGAGAGCACATGATCCCCCGGCCCCAGCAGGCCGGAGATGGCGATGTTCAGCGCCATGGTGGAGTTGGGGGTGAAGGCCACCCGGTCCGCCCGGGGGCAGCCGAAGAGGCCTGCCAGGGCCTGCCGGACGCCGTAGATGCTCCGGGCCGCCTCCAGCGCCTCCGGATGGGTGCCCCGGCCGCTGTTGCCGTAATCGTTCATGGCGGCGGCCACCGCCTCCGCCACGCCGGGGGGCTTTGGCCGGGTGGTGGCGGCGTTGTCCAGGTAGATCATGGCTTGATGACCTTCCCGGCGTTCGCCAGGGTCTCCACGATGGAATACATATTGGTGACGCCGCCCACTGCCAGCTGGTCTGCCAGGCCGTAGAAGTTCAGGCAGGTGCCGCAGGTGAGGATCTCCACCCCCTGGGCCTCCAGGCCCTTCAGATCCTCCAAAGACGCGGAGCCCTCCACCGTCAGCCTGGCGCCGCCGTTGTAGAACAGTATGGTTTTCGGCAGCTGGGGCAGCTGGCCCACCGCGAAGAGGAAGCTCTTCATCAAAAGCCGTCCCAGCTCATCGCTGCCCCGGCCCATGGTCTCCGAATCCACGGCCACCACCAGGTCGCCCCGCTGGTCTGGGGCGCAGGACAGGGCGGGCTCCTCCACCGGGGCATCTCCCGCCGGCGCTGCCACCTCCATGGTCACCACGAAGAGGTGCTCCCCCTTCTTCTCCGACTTCACCGGCAGGCGGTTCCCCGCCGCCATCCGCGTCAGGTTCTGGACAGCGATCTCGTTGTCCACCCGGATCTCCAGCACCCCGGGCTCCGTCAGCTCCCGCAGGGCGCGGGTGGCCTTCACCACCGGAAGGGGGCACTGGTCCCCCACGGCGTCCACAATAACTGTTTTCATAACAGGCTCCCTCCTCCGCCGAAGCGGCTGTATTCTTTCCTCTATTGTAATGCCGCGCCTGTCTAAATACAAGGGTTCTCTTTTTGAGAGAACAGCGTTCTCCCAGACTCCCCGGGAAACCGCGAAAATTTTCTGACAGTTTTTTCGTTTTTGGGGCAAATTTCTTGACAGATCCATAGATTTGCTCGTAAAATAGGACAGGTCTATGGCGCCGCGGACTTCGCTGCGGTAGAGTTTAAAAAGATCCGAGGTCGTTTTTATGAAAACACCCTTTGTCACCCCGGCACAGCTGGATGCCATCACCGCCCAGTACCCCACCCCCTTCCACATCTACGACGAGCGGGGCATCCGGGAAAATGCCCGCCGGCTGCGGGAGGCCTTCGCCTGGAATCCGGGCTACCGGGAATATTTTGCCGTGAAGGCAACCCCCACGCCCGCCATTTTAAAGCTGCTGCATGAGGAGGGCTGCGGCTGCGACTGCTCCTCCCTGACAGAGCTGATGATGGCGGAGCGGTGCGGCATCACCGGAGAGGAGATCATGTTCTCCTCCAACGACACGCCTGCGGAGGAATTCCGGCTGGCGGACCGGCTGGGGGCCATCATCAACCTGGACGACCTGACGCTGGTGGACTGCCTGGAGGCCGCCGTCGGCCGTGTGCCGGAGAAGGTCTGCTGCCGGTACAATCCCGGTGGGGTGTTCACCCTGGGAGAGAGCCGGGAGGGCTTTCAGGTGATGGACAATCCCGGAGAGGCCAAGTACGGCATGACCCGCGCCCAGATCGCGGAGGCCTTCACCCGGCTTGCCGCCATGGGCGCCAAGGAGTTCGGCATCCACGCCTTCCTGGCCTCCAACACCCTGTCCAACGATTACTACCCCGCCCTGGCCCGGATCCTGTTCCAGCTGGCGGCGGATCTGAAGGCGGAGACCGGCGTCCACATCACCTTCATCAACCTCTCCGGCGGCGTGGGGATCCCCTACCGGCCGGAGCAGCCCGCCAACGACATCTCCGCCATCGGCGCCGGTGTCCGCCGGGCATACGAGGAAGTCCTGGTTCCTGCCGGCATGGGGGATGTGGCCCTGTACACCGAGCTGGGCCGCTTTATGACCGGCCCCTACGGCCACCTGGTCACCCGGGCCATCCACGAAAAGCACATCTACAAGGAGTATATCGGCGTGGATGCCTGTGCCGCCAACCTGATGCGGCCGGCCATGTACGGCTCCTATCACCACATCACGGTCTCCGGCAAGGAGGACTGGCCCTGCGACCACAAGTACGACGTGGCAGGCAGCCTCTGCGAGAACAACGACAAGTTCGCCGTGGACCGGATGCTCCCGAAGATCGACATGGGGGACCTGCTGGTGATCCACGACACCGGCGCCCACGGCTTCTCCATGGGCTACAACTACAATGGGAAGCTCCGCTCCGCTGAGCTGCTGCTGAAGGAGGACGGCTCTGTGGAACTGATCCGCCGCGCCGAGACGCCGGAGGATTATTTCCGCACCCTGGTGTGGTAAGCGGGTATTCCTGATATCCAGGCCCCGCCTGTTTGGAAACAAACAGGCGGGGCCTTTTTGCCAAATTATATGGCATCCCTATGCAGCCAGCTAATTGTAAAAGGATTTTCAAATGGCTAGAATAAGAATGAAACACTGCCAAGACCTCCCCCCGCCGCCGCGCCGCCGGGGGGATGGGGCGGAAAGGAGCGGTGAGGAAGGCGCGGCCATAATGGAAAATGAAAGGAAGCCTGTAAGATGAAGAAGCTTGTCACCATGTTCCTGGCCCTGGTCCTGTGCGTCGGGGCCATCTGCGTCCCCGCCTCCGCCTATTATACAGAGGTCTCCGAGCTGAGCTGGGTGACCGCCAGCGCCGAACCGATCGGCACCACCACCTGTGTCCGGGAAGACGAGGGCGGGAAGACCCATACGGTCTACATCTATCCTGAGGGAACCACCTTCACTCCGACAGGGCTCGGTGATATCGCGGTGTTCCGTGCATGGACGCTGGACTCTCTGAACGATGCGCCCGCCGGCAGCTATGCCCCCTCTTGTTATGAGGCGAGGTCCATGAGCGATCCGGCTTTTGTTCCCGAGCCCGGCGTGATCTATATGCTGGAGGAAACCGACACCATGACCATCGCCCATGATATGCACATCATGGTGGAGGGCGGCGCCGCCCAGCCCGAGACCCCGGAGGAGCCGGAGGAGACCACAGAGCCGGAGCCCTCCGCCAGCCCCTTCGGCGACGTGGCATCCACTGCCTACTACTATGAGCCCGTGCTGTGGGCCGTGGAGGAGGGCATCACCACCGGCCGCTCCGCCACCACCTTCGCCCCCAACGACACCTGCACGGAGGCCAACATCCTGACCTTCCTGTGGCGCGCCTACGGCGAGCCCGCCCCCAAGGCCGCGGAGAACCCCTTCGGCGCCGCCGTCAACACCGGCAGCTACTACTATGACGCCGCCCTGTGGGCCTATGAGCAGGGCATGATCGACGGGACCTTCACCCCCAACACGGCCTGCACCCGTGCCCAGGCGGTGTACTTCATGTGGGTCGCCGCCGGCTCTCCTGACGGCGCGGCGGCTTCCTCCTTCACCGACGTGGCCGCCGACGCCTCCTATGCCGACGCGGTGAACTGGGCGGTGGAGCAGGGCGTCACCACCGGCCGGTCCAAGACCGTCTTCGCCCCCGCTGACACCTGCACCCGGGGCAACATCGTCACCTTCCTGTACCGGGACCTGGCGGAGTAACCGGGGATCACCTCCGTTTTCCGACGGGGGAACCCCCTTGCGCGCCGGCGCGGCAGGCTGAATATACAAAAGCGCCACCGCAAAGCGGTGGCGCTTTTGCTGTACCCTCTCAGGCGGATACGCTGCCGGTCTGATCCTCAGCAGTGAAGTAAACGAAGTGGGTCTCGCCGGTGCTCTCCTCGCCGGCGTCGTCCACAAACTGCTCCAGATAGGCAATGGAGAAGTCCACAAAGCCGGCAGGCACCTCATACACCAGCTCGCCGGTGCGCTCCTCATCCACCGCCAGGGTATAGGTTCCAGGCAGCTGATTTGCCCCCACAGGCTCCAGCTCCTCATAGGTCTCGGGATCTGTGGTGATGGGATAGGCAAACACCTCGTCCCCGTCATCCCACTGGGCCTGGAAGTCGGTGTCATACATCTCAATACTCTGCTGGAACGTGTTTTTCACCGTGATATCTGCCACCAGCAGCACATTCCCGTCTGCCGGGGCATAGCCCTCATACTCGCTAGAAAGGTAAGCGCCATTGACTGTGAACTCAAAGAAATAGGTCTCCATGGTATCGCCGGTGCGTCCCTCATTGCTCCCGCCGCCGCCACAGGCAGCCAGCCCCAGAAGCATCGCCGCCGCCATTACCAGTGCAAACAGTCTTTTTTTCATTTCCGTCTCTCCCTTACCTCAAAATAGGTCCGGAACTTCTGCCTCTCTGTCAGATGTGTTCCTGCAACCTCCTTCAGTTTAGCATGATGCCGTATCTCCTGCAACTACCTTTCCGGAGAAAAACACCTTTTCCCTGTGCCCGGCATTGTGCGGCTTTACCGAGTGGGAATAATCTCAATCCAGTACCCGTCCGGATCGGTGATGAAATAGATGCCCATGGCTGGGTTCTCAAAGCAGATGCAGCCCATGGCCTCGTGCTTGGCGTGGGCGGCATCGTAGTCCGCCGCCCGCAGGGCCAGGTGGAACTCGCACTCTCCCAGGTCGTATTTCTGAGGGTGGTCCCGCAGCCAGGTGAGCTCCAGGCGGAAGTCCGTCTTCCCGTCCCCCAGGAATACGATGACGAAGCTGCCGTCAGCCGCTTCTTTCCGTTCCCCTACCGGCTCCAGGCCCAGGGCCTCCTTGTAAAACGCCAGAGACCGGTCCAGATCCGCCACATTGAAATTGAAATGGTTAAACGTCAGCATATGCGCCTCCCAGAATCCGCCGGCTTCCTGCCGGATGAGATACCAACAGTATAGCATTGATCCGTCCGCCGCCGCAAGTCCCTTTCCACGCGCCGGCGGTTTCATCGATGTTTACGAAATTCCTCTGCAAATTCCGGCGGCTTTTGTCCGGTTTGGGACTTGTGCCCAGAAGTTGCCCATGGTAAACTTCTAGGTGTTAGAGTATGCTAACTTTTGAAAGGGGTGCTCCTATGACGTTGGACAAGCTGCCTCTGGGGCAGGAGGCCGTTATTACTGCGGTGGGCGGGGAACGGGCCCTTCGCTGTCATCTGCTGGACATGGGCCTGATCCCCAAGACAAAGGTGCGGGTGGAAAAAATCGCCCCCCTGGGCGATCCTCTCGAGCTGCGGGTACGGGGATATTCCCTGTCTCTGCGGAAGGAGGATGCGGGAAAAATCGAAGTGGAGGTGTCCGGAAAATGATTTTCGCGCTGGCGGGAAATCAAAACTGCGGCAAGACCACATTGTTCAACCAGCTCACCGGCTCCAACCAGCATGTGGGGAATTTCCCCGGCGTGACCGTGGATCAGAAGTCCGGCGGCATCCGCGGGCAGAAGGACTGCACGGTGGTGGATCTCCCGGGCATCTACTCCATTCGCCCGTATTCTCCGGAGGAAATCGTCACACGGGACTTTATCCTGAATCAGAAGCCGGACGGCCTCATCAATATTGTGGACGCCACGAATATCGAGCGGAATCTGTACCTGACCCTTCAGCTGATGGAAATGCGGATTCCCATGGTGCTGGCCCTGAACATGATGGACGAGGTCAGCGCGGCCGGCGGCACCATTGACGTCAAGGGGCTCTCCCAGTCTCTGGGCATCCCGGTGGTCCCCATCTCTGCCGTAAAGAACCAGGGCGTGGACGAACTGGTGAAGGTCGCCGTTCAGACTGCGCGGGACAAGGTGTATCCGACCGTATATGATTTCTGCTCCCCCGGCCCGGTCCACCGCTGCATCCATGCAGTGGTCCATCAGATTGAAGATCACGCGGAAAAAGCCGGCATCCCGGTCCGCTTTGCCGCCACCAAGCTGATTGAGGGCGATCCGGATATTGTCGAGCGGCTGGCCCTGGACCAGAACGAGCTGGAGCTCATCGAGCACAGCGTCAAGGAGATGGAGGACGAGTGCGGCATGGACCGCAACGCCGCCCTGGCGGATATGCGCTACGCCTTCATCGAGGGGGTATGCGCCGGCACGGTGGTGAAATGCCGCGAGTCCCGGGAACGGGTCCGCAGTGAAGCCATTGACCGGGTGCTCACAAACCGGTACCTGGCGCTGCCCTTGTTTTTCGCCATCATGCTGGGGGTCTTTTTCCTGACCTTCAATGTGATTGGCGATTTCCTGTCAAATCTGCTGGCCGCCGGCATCGACGCCCTCACCGTGGCTGTGGACAATGGCCTCACCGCCTACGGGCTGAACCCGGTGGTTCACTCCCTGGTGATCGACGGTGTGTTCGCCGGCGTGGGCAGCGTGCTGAGCTTCCTGCCCATCATCGTGGTGCTGTTCTTCTTCCTCTCCATCCTGGAGGACACAGGCTACATGGCCCGTGTGGCCTTCGTCATGGATCAGCTGCTGCGGAAGATCGGCCTTTCGGGGCGGAGCATCGTGCCCATGCTGATGGGCTTCGGGTGTTCTGTTCCCGCCATCATGGCCACCCGGACCCTGGCCTCCGAGCGGGACCGGCGGATGACCATTCTGCTGACGCCCTTCATGAGCTGCTCCGCCAAGATCCCCATTTACGGCGTCTTCTCCGCCGCCTTCTTCCCAAATTGCGCCGCCCTGGTGATGATCGGGCTGTACATTCTGGGCATCCTGGTGGGCATCGTAGCCGCCAAGGTGCTGGGGGCCACCGCCTTCCGCGGCAATCCCGTGCCCTTTGTCATGGAGCTGCCCAACTACCGCTTCCCCTCCGCCAAAAGCGTGTGGCAGCTGTGCTGGGACAAGGCCAAGGACTTCCTGACCCGGGCCTTCACCATCATCTTCGTGGCCACCATCATCGTCTGGTTCCTCCAGACCTTTGACACCCGGCTGAACCTGGTGGCCGACAGCGCCGACAGCCTGCTGGCCACAGTGGGTGCCTGGATCGCCCCCATCTTCAAGCCCCTGGGCTTTGGGGACTGGCGGGTCTCCACTGCTCTCGTCACAGGCTTTATTGCCAAGGAGAATGTGATCTCCACCTTGGGGATTCTCACCGGCTCTGGCGCATCTGTCAGCGCCGCCGCCCTTGGGATGCTGTTCACCCCCGCCACCGCCGCCGGCTTCCTGTCCTTCACGCTGCTGTACACCCCCTGCGTGGCCGCCATCTCCGCCGTGAAACGGGAGCTGGGCTCCGGCTGGAAGGCCGCCGGCGTGGCCCTGAGCCAGTGCGCGGTAGCCTGGTTCGTGGCCTTCTGGGTCTGCCGCATCGCCGCACTGATCCTGGAGTGAGGCGGCAGCCATGCTGGAACTTCTGATTTTGGCGGCCCTTGGGATCTGGCTGGGCTTTGCCCTCCGGTCCTGCTTCCGCCGCCGCGGAAAAGGCTGCGGCGGCTGTGACGGCGGCTGTGACCGCTGCGGCCGCTCCTGCGGCTCCCGCCGCTCTGAATAGAACAAGGGCCGTCCCTCTGGGGACGGCCCTTGTTTTGGTCACAGCCATTTCTTCTTTTTGAAGTACACAACCAGCCCTGCCACGATCCCCACGCTCACCAGCGCGACCGCCGGATAGCCGTATTTCCAGTGGAGCTCCGGCATGCTGGAAAAGTTCATCCCGTACCACCCCACCAGCAGGGTCAGGGGCAGAAACACCGCCGTCACCACTGTGAAAATCTTCATCAGGTCGTTCTGCTGAATGGACAGCTGGGACTGGTACGCCTCCCGCAGCTGGGCCACGGACTCCCGCAGGGACTGAACGGCATTCAGATACCGTTCCATCCGGTTTCCCAGGTTGACAAAGCGCCGGACGCTCTGTTTATCCAGCAGTCCATTGTCGTTCACCGCCAGCTCGTCAAAGATGGAGTCCAGCTGCTCATAGTATCGCTTCAGCCGCAGCAGCTCCTGCCGCCAGGCGATGATCCGGTCCAGATAGGCCTGCCGCGCTCCGGAGAGTACAGCTGTCTCCCCGTCACTGATGTCCGTCTCCAGCTGGTCCAAATGGTCCATATCCCCCTTCAGCAGCCGGACGAAAAAGCGGTAGAGCACCTGTCCGTTGGGCAGGCCTTCCTCCTCCGGCACCTGCAGGACTGCCCGGGCGGCGGCCTCCGCCGCATGGTCCTCACAGAAGACGAACAGATCCTCCCGGTCCAGATATACCAGCATCTGGGAAGCCGCCGTCCGCTCGCTGCGCACGTCGTACCAGTCAAAGGCCACCAGGTCAAAGCTCTCAAAGCCCTCAAAGGCCTCGATCTGTCCCTCGTGGATATAATCCAGCACCTTGGTGTCCATATAGGGCTCCATCTCCCGGATGCGGGAGATCGGCAATACCGTTCGCATGGCGGTGCGCTCCTCTCTCAGAAACTCACATGGGGGCCGCGCCGCCGTCTCTGGGAGGCAGCCCGCCGTAGCATACGGCGCATTTCCACAGCGCCGCCAGGAACCAGATGACGCCCACCAGCAGGGCGATCAGCGCCATCAGCGCCAAGGGGCCCAGCAGCATGCCGCCCAGCGTTCCGGCAATCTGCGCCGCCAGCAGGATGAACCAGGCGGTCCGCACTGACGCGCCGTTCAGCTCCATGCCGCTGGATGACTCCATCTCCAAAACAGCCTGGACCACATTCCAGGAAATATACAGGGAGACCGCCAGCGCCGCCAGTCCCAAAATCGTATCCAGCCAGCTGCCTCCACTGGTGACGCCCAGCAGATCCCCCACCCATAAAAGGCCCGTGTAGACGGCCATGGCTATGGCAAAGGGGCGGAGCTGGTCAAACCGGCGGTTCTCCCCCGCCAGCTCTCCCGCCGCCTGATACAGCAGGATGTAGCCCACAAAGGTGGGGATCAGA
>CAMMCS010000076.1 GCA_946494635.1 uncultured Oscillibacter sp.
GGGCGAACTCCATGGAGTGGTTCCGGCAGTCCATGCAGATGGCCACGCCCCGGCGTTTGCCCTCCTCGCCCTCGGCGCAGATGACCTGGGCAAAGCCCTGGGTAGCCCAGCGGATGACATGGATGTTCATGTTGTGCAGGCCCACGGCCATGATGCCCCGCAGCCCGGCGGTGCCGAACTCCAGGGGGCCGTAGAACCGGCTCTCGATCTCCTTGGGGTCATTCCGGATGCCCTCCAGCTCCGCCCGCTCCGCGTCAGACAGGGCGGTGCTTGTCAGCCACTTCTCATACTCTTTCATAAAGTCCATGCGAGAAATACCTCCTGTTTCTTATCATTCTGGAGACGGAGTGGGGACGTCAGTCCCGCTCCGGCAATTCCACGGGGGTGTCCAGCAGCTCTTTCGCCTCCTCCAGCCGGGAGGCAGGAACCCAGATCTCCATGCCCTGAGCGGCAAAGCCGCCCAGAACTTTGCCGAGGGAACCATTCAGGAAAGCGGGGATGCCGCAGCTTTCCAAAAATGAAACGGTGAGATCCGCCCGGCTGTCCAATTCCCACTGGATGTCCAGCCTGGCGGCGGTCTCCGGCGCGCCGGAGGCATCCTTGGGCCAGCGGTCCAGCAGGTCCCGGTCCGCCCGGGCCCAGAAGTCCTTTGCCGGTTCTGTCATACGTCCACGTCCTTTACTTGTGATATCGGGTGCCCGCGTTGATCTGATACGCCCGGTAGATCTGCTCCAGCACCATCACCCGGGCCAGGTGATGGGGAAACGTCATGGGAGACATGGAGAGCCGCAGCTTGGCCGACCCCTTGATGGAGGGGTGCAGGCCGAAGGACCCGCCGATGAGGAACACCAGCTGGCCCACGCCCTGGCTGGCCCAGGCGTCCAGCTGCCGGGCCAGAGCCTCGCTGGACCGCAGCTCCCCCTCCACGCACAGGGCGATGAGGGCGGCGCCGGAGGGGAGCCTGGCCCGGATGGCGGCGGCCTCCTTCAAAAGGGCCGCCTCGACCTGGGCGGGGGAGGGGTCCTCCGGCAGCCGCTCCTCCGGCAGCTCTGTCAGCTCCAGCCTGCAGAAGCGGGAGAGACGCTTGGCGTATTCCGCCGCGGCGTCCATATAGAACTTCTCTTTCAGCTTTCCCACACAGAGGAGGGTCACCTTTTGCATACATTCCTCCGGCAGATCACATGGGCGGGCCCCAGGGAGTCCCTGGGGGCAACGGAGAGCAGGGGGGCCAGGCCTGCCGCGGAGAGGGCGGTCTCCACGGCGGCCTGCGCCATGGCAGGCGTATTGTTCTCACGGCTCAGATGGGCCAGGACGATCTCCGCCGCGCCGTCCTCCGCCAGGGAGACAGCGAAGCGGGCGGCGTCTGCGTTGCTCAGGTGCCCCTGGATGCCCAGGATCCGCTGCTTCAGATAGTAGGGATAAGGGCCGCTGCACAGCGTCTCGATATCATGGTTGGCCTCCAGCACCGCCAGATCCACACCGGCCAGCACATCAGCGGCCTCGTCGGTGACGTAGCCAGTGTCTGTCAGCACACCCGCGGAGCCGTCGGACGTGTCCAGCCGGAAGCCGCAGGAGCCGGGGGCATCATGGGAGGTTGGGAAGGACGTCACAAGGAAATCCCCGATCTGCCGGGATGTCCCCGGCTCCAGGGAGCTCAGCCGGGCCTCTGTCCCAGGCAGCCGCCAGCCCAGATCCCGGGCGGCGCGGGAGGTGGCGAACACCGGTGCGCTGCAGCGCTTCAGCAGCGTTTGAAGACCGGCGATGTGGTCGGCGTGGGTATGGGTGATGAGAATAGCCGTCAGGTTCTCCGGCCGCAGGCCCAGTTCCCCCAAGGCGGCGGTGATCCGCCGGCAGGAGATGCCCGCATCCAGCAAAATGTGGCTTTCGCCACAGGAGAGCAGCAGCGCATTCCCGGAGGAACCGCTGGAGAGTGTATGTAGGGTTGTCAAAAGCAATACCTCTTCCGGTGGAAATAGAACGCCCGCGGAAAAGGCCGCCGACGAGAGCCGCCGGCCTCCATCGCGGACGCAGAGACGCTGTGGAATTTGTATGACCGGAGGCGCGGGGATCAGCCGATATGGGCTTCCAGCTCCTCCAGCTCCCCGGGACTTTCCACCACGCGGATGCTGGCGCCCAGTGCCTGAAGCTTGCCTACCATATCCTCATAACCGCGCTCAATATACTGCACGCAGCTGATCTCGCTCTCGCCATGGGCAGCCAGGGCCGCGATCACCAGCGCCGCGCCGGCCCGCAGGTCACAGGCCTGGATGGGCGCGCCGGTGAGATGGTCCACGCCCTCCACCACGGCGGTCTTGTCGTCCACCTGGATGCTGGCGCCCATGCGCTTGAGCTCATCCACATAGCGGTAGCGGTTGTTCCAGACGCTCTCCGTCACCAGAGAAGTGCCCTCCGCCAGGCAGAGGACCGTAGTGATCTGGGGCTGCATGTCTGTGGGAAAGCCCGGGTAGGGCATGGTCTTCACGTTGGCCTTCTGAATGGGGCCGTTCCGGCGGACCAGGAGGGTGTCCTCCCGCTCTTCCACCTCCACCCCCATCTCCACCAGCTTGGCGGTGATGCAGTCCATGTGCTTTGGGATGATGTTCTTTACCAGGATCTGCCCGCCGGTGGCGGCCACGGCGGCCATGTAGGTGCCCGCCTCGATCTGGTCGGGGATGATGGCGTAGCTGCCGCCCCGCAGGCGGTCCACGCCCTGGATCTTGATGGTGTCGGTGCCGGCGCCCCGGATGTTGGCCCCCATGGAGTTGAGGAAGTTGGCCAGATCCACGATGTGGGGCTCCTTGGCGGCATTTTCGATAACGGTGTTGCCCTCCGCCATGACAGCGGCCATCATGATGTTCATGGTGGCGCCCACAGAGACCACATCCAGATAGATGTTGGCCCCCTTCAGCCGGCCGCTTTCAGTGGAGGCGTTGATAAAGCCGCCCTCCACGACGACCTTGGCCCCCAGAGCGGTGAAGCCCTTGACATGCTGGTCAATGGGGCGGACCCCGAAATTGCATCCGCCGGGCATGGCAACCTCCGCCTGGCCGAAGCGGCCGAGCAGAGAACCGATCAGATAGTAGCTGGCCCGCATCTTCCGGGCCAGTTCATAGGAGGTCCGGGTGGAGCGGATCCGGCTGGCGTCAATTTCCACCGTATGGCGGTTCAACACCCGGATGCCGGCGCCCAAGTGCTCCAGAATTTTCAGGGACAGCGTCACATCAGAGATCTGGGGGACGTTCTCGATCCGGCAGACCCCATCCACCAGCAGCGCGGCGGGGATGATGGCTACAGCGGCGTTTTTTGCGCCGCTGATCTCTACTTCACCAAACAGGGGATGACCACCCTGTACTACATACTTTGTCAAAGTCGATACCCTCTCTTCAAAAGGCGCTTTCTTTTGCGGCGGCACCCGTGTTTACAGAAACAGTGTGCCCGGCCAGTGGAGGTTCATACCCGTGAAAGACCAGGGAAACGGGCAAAATTTTCCGCCCGTGAACGCTCGCACACACTCACTATACCATAACTGGAAAGGAATTGCAAACCCTTCCTGTAAACCTTTGAACCGGACAGACAGAATTTGACAGTTTTTTTGTGGGATTGTCCGTCAGATGCGGCAGACGAACGGAGAAATAAAACGTCTGGTGGAGAAAAAAGAAATATTTTTACTTCCATTTGCCCTCAGTTGACGGACACATTGCCTGTGTACGAGTTTACATAATAGTTCTGCGTATCGGTGGCTATGCACCAGGCCGGCACCAGGGCCATGGGAGTGGCGGTGGTGCTCTGAAGCTCATAGCAGAGGTACAGATCTGTCACCTCCGTGACCACTGCACCGCTGCGGATGGTTTCCAGCAAGGCATCCAGTGCGCCGAGAGCGGACAGGGTGCCGCCGCCGGAGGCAGCCGAACCGGATCCTGGCAGATGCGTGCCGCTGACGCTTTCCAGGACGCCGTTCTGGATGGTAAATGTCACCGGGCAGTTGACGACCGGCGCGCCGTCGTAAGTCTGCACGGCGGTGGCGCTGCCGCTTCCATCTTCCAGAAGGAAGACAAGGTCTTCGTACTGGAAGGCCCGGCAGAAGGCCCGGCACAGAGATTCCGCTCCCTCTCCGCCTGCGGTGATCACGACGTCAAAGCTGCCGTCTGCCCGGAATACAGCGCTGCCGCCGGCATTTTGAAAGGCGTGGACGCCGCCGCCGTCAGAGGTGCTCAGGGTGTCTCCCAGCAGGAACTCCGCCAGGTGGCGCTCTTCCTCCTCGTCCCGGGTCAGGGTCAGCCCGGCGGGAGGGGTGGTGGAGGGAATCAGATCCGGGTCCAGGGCCACACCCTCGGCGGCGAACAGCTCCACCATCTGCTGCGTGGCGGTTTCCCGTGAGGCGTATCCGATGGTGAGCCGCAGCGCCAGAAGGCCCAGCAGAGAGAGGTTCGTCAGGGCCAGGATCAAAATGACAATGTTCTTCAGCCGGGAAGTCTCCATCCGCCCGCGCCTCCTTTCATGGTGCCGCCTCCGGATTCAGTCCGCCAGCCAGCCGGCGGACACGGTGCTGCCGCCTCCGTCAGCATATCCCAGGGACAGCTCCACTCCCGGACGCTCCGCGGCGATGGCCAGGGCTTGCCGCAGCGGAAGCAGCAGTGAGCTCTCTCCGGAGGCGCTGTACTGCCGGAGCCGTACCGTCAGGCCGGTGATCGAGGTCCCGGTCAGAACGACCTCTGCGGCGCAGCTGCCGTCGGAAAACCGGATAGGCGTACCGTTGATCTGATAGTCATACTGAAGAAGGGTGGTATCCCCGCTCTGCTGGACAGAGGTCAGGTACAGGCCCGCCTCCCCGATGAGATCCCGGGTAAGCTGCCGGAGCAGGAGGCCGGCGCCCAGAGCGGCCTCCGCCTCGGTGGGAAGCTCGTCCTGGGCGGTAATTTCCAGGGGGGACTTTATGCCGCCCCGGTAGACGACTTCCCCGCCGGGGCGGATATGGAGGGACCGGCCGTTTTCGGCCTCGGTGATGACCTCCGTCCCATCGGCCTCCAGATACCGCTCCCGGGTGTTGGCATTGAAGCCGAAGACCGGCAGAAGCTGATCCGTGTCCACGGCAGCGGCCGCGGCAGAGAGCACCGGGAGATCCGGCAGCTCCGTGGGAAGCAGGGACAGCGGAAAGAGGCTTCCATACAGAGGATTTACCTCCACATCGTCAAAGGCGAAAGAGACGCCTTCCATGCCGGTCTGGCTTACCCGTTCCGTCAGCGTCTCAGCCGACAGGGAGGTATAGGGAACGGTTCCGCAGAAGACGCCGTCAGCGCCATCCCACAGGTATAGGCGGACGGAATTTTCCGCCCCGGAGGAGAGCAGGAGGCACCGGGCGCTGCCGGTGAGGGCAGTGCCCTCTGCGCCAATCAGCTCCGCCAGCACAGAGAGGGGAAGGGGATTCAGAAAGTCAAAGTAAATAGATGCGCCGGAGAGGGCGGACCGGAAGCTGTCCAGGGTAGAGGCCGTTACTTGCGGCACAGACCCCAGGGCTTCCCGCAGCCCCAAAGCGGAAAAATCAGCGCTGGCTGTGCTGAGGCTGAGATTTCCGTACCGGCCGTAGGAGTCCGTGATGACCACCCGCACCGGGGCGGGAAATTCCCGCAGCTGCGTGGGGGAGTCATCCGACAGGGTGCCCATCAGGCGGTCCAGGTAGTGGGAGTCCTCCGGCGGAGCCAGGTTGTAGATTTGCAGCTGGGCAAAGAGGAGCACCGCCGACAGGGACAGCGCCGCAATGGCAATATTCTGGATCAGGTTGCGGCGTCTGCGCCGGTTTGCGTCCATAGCGGTCCTCCTCTCTGAGCATAGGCGGCATCACGCGGCGGTACCGGAGGGGCCGCCAATGGGAAGCGTCAGCCGAATCGTGGTGCCGGGGCCCTGGTGGGGAGCCAGGGCAATGGAACCGTGGTGGCGCAGCACGATCTCCTTGGCGATGGAAAGGCCGAGGCCCGTGCCGCCGGACTCCCGGGATCTGGCCTTGTCCACCCGGTAGAAGCGGTCGAAAATCCGGTCCCGGTCCTTCTCCGGAATACCGATTCCGTCGTCGCAGACCTCCATCCAGACCTCTGCGTCCGTGGAGCCGGCGGTGATGGTGATGTGTCCCCCGTCCGGGGTGTATTTGATCGCGTTGCCGATGACGTTCATCATGACCTGTTCCAGCCGGCTCCGGTCGCCCACGATCAGCGGAAGGCTCTCCGGCGGGGTATAGATGAGGGCGTGACCGTGCTGCTTGGCGGCCAGGGCATTGGCCCGGGTGACGCTTTCGATGGCCTCCGCAAAGGGGAAGCGGGAGAGCACCAGCTCCGCATTGCCTGCATCCAGCCGGCTGAGGGTCAGCAGATCCTGAACGATGTGGGTCATCCGGTCTGTTTCGGTGATGATAATGTCCAGAAAGCCGTTGGACGTCTCCACCGGAAGCTCCCCCTCTGCATCCCGGAGCGTTTCGGCATAGCTTCTGACATTGGTGAGGGGGGTTCGCAGCTCATGGGACACGTTGGCCACGAACTCCTTGCGCCGCTCCTCATTGCGGTGCTGCTCCGTCACATCGTGCAGCACCACCAGCACGCCGCCGCTGGCCTGATCGGAGAAGGGCGCCAGGAACAGCTCCAGGGTGCGCTCGCCCACCTCCATCTCCGCCTCGGCATAGTTGGGCCGCTGCAGGGCCAGCGTCTCCTGGAAGGAATACACCTCGCCAAAGAGGGTGTCATAGGTAGTGCCCTCCGGCACGCTGCGATGCAGCATATTGGTAGCGGCGGGATTGCAGTGGATCAGCAGCCCGTCGTGGTCGAAGGCAACCACGCCGTCGGTCATGTGGAGGAAAAGGGTGTCCAGCTTGTTGCGCTCGTTCTCCACCGCTGCCAGCGTGGACTGCAGAACCCCCGCCATTTCATTGAAGGTTCCGGTGAGAATGCCGATCTCGTCGGTGGATTCCACCGGCAGCTGGCTGTCGAAGTCCCCGGCAGCCACCCGCTCCGCTCCGGCGGTGAGCTTTTCGATGGGGCCCACCATGGTCTTGGACAGCAGGAAGCTCAGCAGCACAGAGATCAGAAGGCCGATCACCAGTGCCTGCATGATGATTAGGAAGATCTGGGAGTTCAGGTCGGTAACAGTCTCCTTGCTGTCCAGAATATAAATAATGTAGGCATTTCCGCCGCCCATAATGGGAATCGCCACGTCCATGTAATCAGCGGTGATGTCGCTGCGGTCCCCCACCAGGGTGTCATCCCCCTGGGCGACGGCGTTCCTGGCGGTGAGAAGGTTGGCGGTCTGCTCCCGGGGAAGCTCCGCGGCGTCAGCGGAGCCGTCAATATAGTCGCCGCTCTGGCCATCGAGAATAAAGTAGTTCCGGGTGCGGTAGTCGATGCCCAGAGAGCCTGCCTGGCCCTCCAGCATGGTTTTGATGGCGGCAGCGCCGTCCGGCTCCGCCGCGCGGGCCCGGAGCGTGGATACATAGCCGTCTCCGTCATTGCTGAAAACGGCGCTGATCTGCTCATAGAAGGAGTCGATATAGAAGCTGGAGATGCTGGTGGTGAGGAACGCGCCCACCACCGCCATCAGGGTGGTGATGAGCAGCAGCAGAATCAGCATCAGCTTCATGTGCAGGCTGCGGAACACGGCAGGCACCTCCTTTCAGTGGAAGATGGGGCGGCGTCACTTCACGGAGAAATAGTAGCCGGCGCCCCGCCGGGTAAGGATGAACACGGGATTGGCGGGGTCGGCTTCGATCTTCTCCCGCAGGCGCCGGACGGTCACGTCCACGGTGCGCACGTCGTCGCCCACATAGCCGTAGTTCCACACCTGCTCCATCAGGTCGATGCGGGAGTAGACCTTGTTGGGGTGGCTGGCCAGGAAGGTCAGCAGCTCATACTCCCGCTGGGTCAGGTCGATGGCCTTGCCGGCCCGGAAGACCTGATGGCTGTCGGTATTGATGGACAGGTCCCCGGACACGGGCATGGCGGCGGCCGCCGCGGAAGCGGCAGCCGGCGGCGTCATGGTGGTGCGGCGGATGTTGGCGCCCACCCGGGCAACCAGCTCCCGCATGGAAAAGGGCTTGGTGATATAGTCGTCGGCGCCGATCTCCAGCCCCAGGACCTTGTCGGCCTCCTCCTCCCGGGCGGTGAGGATGATCACCGGCACGTTGCTGCCGCTCTGCCGCAGAGCCCGGCAGACGTCAAAGCCGTTTTTCTTGGGCAGCATCACGTCCAGCAGGATCAGGTCCGGATTGGCGGATTCCGCCTTCTCCAGGCCGTCCTCGCCGTCGTAGGCCTCCAGGGTCTGATAGCCCGCCCGCTGGAGGTTGAATTTCAAAATATCTACGATGTTCTTCTCGTCCTCCACGATGAGGACCGTTTTCGCATTGCTCATCAGGAACCCTCCCTCAAAGGTTCAGCAGCACCTTTGCCTTCAGCACGGCGGCGATGGTCTTGCCGTCCTCAATTTCCCCGTCCATTACCCGATGGACCATTTCGCTGAAGGGAATGCGCTCGACGTTCAGGAATTCATCTTCATCCAGATGCTGTTCTTCCATATGGAGTCCCCGGGCCAGGAAGAGATACAGCCGCTCCCCCAGGCATCCGGGAGAGGGCAGTGTGACCCCCATGGGCAGGAAGGTGTCCGGTACGGCGCCGGTCTCCTCCTTCAGCTCCCGCAGGGCACCGGCCGCGGGATCCTCTCCGGGCTCCAGCTTTCCGGCGGGGATTTCCAGGAGCGGTTTGCCGAAAACATAACGGTACTGGGTGACGGTAAGCACGTTGTTCCGCTCGTCCAGGGCCAGGATGGCCACGCCGTCCACATGCTCCACCACCTCCCGGACGGAGGTCCTGCCATTGGGCAGAAGCACCTGATCCACATGGAGGCTTAAGATGCTCCCCTGATATTTTTCCTCCCGGCTGAGGGTTTTCTCGGTCAGTTCTGATGTCTGATTCATCTATCATTCCACCTCACGGCTTATTTTTGTACAGTCCGGCAATACTCAATTATCATATTATAGCATGTCCGCCAGAAAAAGCCAACTGCGACTTTGTAGGTTTGTCAAACATATTGGACGGCGAACAGAGAAGGAGTGCAGTAGTTTA
>CAMMCS010000077.1 GCA_946494635.1 uncultured Oscillibacter sp.
TCATCTGGCCCCGGATGACCGGGGAGCCGGAGCTGGGGGTGATCCTGTATGAGTACGACGTTCAGGAGGACGGCGTCACCTGCACTGGCCATCAGCTGTACATCACCCCAGAGGGGGCCTACCTTCCCTACGGCGACGCGGCGGAGGACGCTGCCAACCAGGCGGTGCTGGCGGCCCACCGGGAGAACGTGGAGACGCTGCTGTCCCGGGCCCGGGAGATCTGGGGGATGCCGTGACACGCCCCGCCTGCGAAAAAACCGCGCCTGCCAAAACCGGCAGGCGCGATTTCCCGTTTACAGTTTGGTATTCACATAGTCGTAGAACCGGTAGGTAAGGCCGTTTTCCGTCAGAGGCGGGCTGATGGACTCCACCGCCCATCCGGGCAGCTTGTCCAGGTTGGGGAAGAAGGAATCAGCCCCCTCCGCGGCGGCGTCCACCCGCGTCACGCAGGCCCGGCGGCACTGGGAGAGCAGGGCGGCGTAGACGCTGCCGCCGCCGATGACCCACAGCTGGTCCTGGGGAGTGCCGGCCGCAGCCTCCAGGGCCGCTGCCGGGCTGGAGACCACCTCCGCCCCCTCCCGGGCAAAATCCACGCAGTGGGTGATGACGATGTTCCGCCGCTTGGGCAGGGGATTCCCGCCCGGGAAGGAGTCCAGCGTCCGGCGGCCCAGAATGACGGTGCCGCCCAGGGTGAGGGAACGGAAACGCTTCATATCCGTGGGCAGGGAAAAGAGCAGATCATTGTCCCGGCCGATGGCCCAGTTCTGATCCACAACGACAATGGCATTCACAGGGTGGTCAACCTCCTCAAATGGCAATGGGAATTTTGTCCTCAAAGGGAGCAGGGGTGTATCCCTCCAGGGAAAAGCTGTCCCGGGTAAAGGCGTAGAAATCCGTTACCGACGGATCCATGCGGAACACTGGCGCCGGGGACGGCGTCTGGGCCAGCATTTTTTCGATGATGGGCACATGGCGGTCGTAAATATGCGCGTCCGCGATCACATGAACCAGCTCGCCGGGGATCAGCCCGCTGACCTGGGCAAACATGTGAACCAGCACCGCGTACTGCACCACATTCCAGTTGTTGGCGGCCAGCATGTCCTGGCTCCGCTGGTTCAAAATGGCGTTGAGGACGTTGCCGGAGACATTGAAGGTCATGGAGTAGGCGCAGGGGTACAGGTGCATCTCAGAGAGATCCGCGAAGGTATAGATGTTGGTGAGGATCCGCCGGGAGGCGGGATTGTGCTTCAAATCATACAGAACCCGGTCCACCTGGTCCATATCGCCCTCCGGATAGTGGTGCTTTACCCCCAGCTGATACCCGTAAGCCTTGCCGATGGAGCCCGTCTCATCCGCCCACTGATCCCAGATATGGCCGTTCAGGTCGCGGATGTTGTTGGACTTCTTCTGCCAGATCCACAGCAGCTCGTCCACGGCGGTCTTCCAGTAGGTCCGGCGGAGCGTGAGGATGGGAAACTCCTCCCGCAGGTCATACCGGTTTACGATCCCGAATTTTTTCACCGTGTGAGCGGGGGTGCCGTCCTCCCAGCGGGGGCGGACGTTCTGATCGGTGTCCCAGACGCCGTGGTCCAAAATGTCCCGGCAATTTTGGATAAAGAGCGCGTCGGCACGGCTCATGACCTTCCCTCCTTGATTTCGACATTGTTCACAGTATAGCAAATCCAGGAGGAAAACACAATCTGGGATTGCGGGACTGTCCTGCCAAATCGCAGGGCCTTTTTGCCGCCGCAGTTGTGAAAATCGGCGGGATATGGTATGATCGTCCCGGAACGGAAAGGGGGCGCGGCCAGTGGACCGGGAGGGCATCGACCAGCGGGGGTACCTGAAGGAGGACTTCCGCCTGTTCCACCTGAAGGACAGTCAGGCCCCGCAGGTGGACTACCATTACCATACCTTTGACAAGCTGGTGCTGCTGCTGGGCGGCAGGGTTACCTATGTGGTGGAGGGGGTCACATACTTCCTTCAGCCCTGGGATCTGCTGCTGGTGGGCCGGGATCTGATTCACAGACCCATTATGGATCCGGCGGAGCCCTATGAGCGGGTGGTGATCTGGCTGGGAGAGCAGTGGCTGGAGCAGCGCAGCGACCCCGGTGAGGAGTTGGAGAGCTGCTTTATCCTGGCCCGGGAGCGGGGGTTTCATCTGCTGCGGTTCGACGCGGAGCGGCGGATGCATTACATGAACCGCATCCAGCAGCTGGAGGAGGCCCAGCGGGACCAGGGCTTCGGCGCCGCCCGGATGGCGGACACCCTGTGCCAGCAGCTGCTGATCGACGTGAACCGGGACATGATGCGCTCCCGCACCGCCCAGGAGGAGACGGACAGCTACCGGCGGGACGCCAAGATGGAGGAGATCCTTCGCTTCATCCTCGCCCATCTGGGAGAGGAGCTGACAGTGGAAGGACTGGCCAGGCGGTTCTTTATCAGCCGGTATTACCTGATGCACCGGTTTAAGGAAGTCACCGGCTACACGGTCCACCAGTATATCACCCAGAAACGGGTGCTGCGGGCCGGGGAGCTGATCCGCTCCGGCGCGCCGGTGATGAAGGCTGCGGAGGAGGCGGGCTTTCGGGAATACTCCTCATTCCTGCGGGCCTTCCGGGCGGCCTTCCACATGAGCCCCCGGGAATTCCGGTAAAGGCGGACAAAAAAGAGGCGGGAGCGCGCAGCGCTCCCGCCTCTTGGCACGGTTATGTCTGTTTTTCGCCTATGGCCAGACGGAGGATGGCCTCCATATCGGCGGGCTGGATCTTCACAAAGCCGCCGAAGGGGAAGCCGCCGGGCTTTTCGGCACGGTGGGCCACCATGGCGGGGATATCCGCGGGTTTGGCACCCAGCTCCTCCAGCGCAGTGGGCATCCCCAGGGAGCGGAAGAAGCTCCGCAGCATCCCGATGCCCCTGCGGGCGGTGGACTCCGGGTCCGCGAAGTCCATCTCGCAGCCGAACACCCGCACGGCGAACTGGGCCAGCCGGACGGGATTGTGAGGCAGCACATACTCCATCCAGGCGGGCAGCACCACCGCCAGGCCCGCGCCGTGGGCGCAGTCGTAGAAGGCGGAGAGCTCGTGCTCAATCTGGTGGCTGGCCCAGTCCTGGTCCCGGCCCACACCGCAGGAGTTGTTGTGGGCCAGCATGCCCGCCCACATCAGATCCGCCCGGGCGGCATAGTCGCCCGGATCGGCAATGGCCTTGGGGGCCGCGTCCAGCACAGTTTTCAAAAGGGCCTCGCACAGCCGGTCCGTCAGCCCCACGTCGGGGGTGTTGGTGAAATACCGCTCACAGACATGGGCCATCATATCCACGGCACCGCTGGCGGTCTGATAGGCGGGCAGGGAGCAGGTGAGGCGGGGATCCAGCACTGCGAACCGGGGACGGATCACATCGGTCTTGGGGCAGCCCCACTTGAGGTTGCCCCGCTCCTGGGTGATGACGCAGCTGTCGGAGCCCTCGCTGCCGGCGGCGGCGATGGTCAGCACCACACCCACGGGCAGGGTCTGCTGGATCTTGGCCTTGCCGGTAAAGAAATCCCAGAAGTCCCCGTCGTACCCGGCGCCGAAGCCGATGGCCTTGGCGGTGTCGATGACGCTGCCGCCGCCCAGGGCCAGGAGAAAGTCCGCCCCGGTCCGCCGGGCCAGGTCGATGCCCTCGTAGACCTTGCCGCTGCGGGGGTTGGCCTGGACGCCGGAGAGCTCGGCAAAGGGGATGCCCGCCGCCTCCAGAGAGGCGGCGACGGCGTCATAGGCGCCGTTGCGGCGGACGGACCCGCCGCCGGTGACCAGCAGCACCCGGGTGCCGCCAAACCGGCGCACCAGGGCGCCGGTGTTTTTCTCCTCCCCGTCGCCGAAGGCGAACAGGGTGGGGGAGTAAAAGGTGAAGTTGTTCATGAGACTGTTTCCTTTCCTTTGACAGTGTTGAAGGCGTCCAAAACCCAGTCAATCCAGTCTGGACAGGAGCACATCAAAAACAAGCAGGAGCAGGGCCAGCATCATCAGGCAGCCCCCGCCTGCGGCAATGGGTCCCATCCAGTGATATAGCAGTGCTGTTCCAATCCGGCCGATATCACTAAACCACTGATCCGTCCGCAGAGCCCAAAAAACAGCTCCGGTCAGACCTGCCAAGGCCATCAGGACACCGAGGCCCCCCATCCACAGGTATACACGCCGGAACCACCGCCGCCACAGGGGCCTGGGCGGGCGGGAGGTCGCGGCCGGCTCCGGCGGCTTATCCAGCAGCAGCTCGTCGGCGGAGATATGGAGGATCCGGCACAGCTGGAGCACCTTCTCTGTGTCGGGCAGGGACTCGCCGGTCTCCCAGCGGCTGACCGCCTGGCGGGAGACACCCAGCTGTGCTGCCAGGGCTTCCTGCGAGAAGCCGGCGGAACGGCGGCAGGATGCGATTTTTTCACCAATGCGCATGGGCAAAACTCCTTTCTGTGACAGCTCCAGCATATCACAGCCCTGCCGGGCAGTCTGCTCCGGCAGACGGGAAAGGCCGCAATTTCCGCTTGCGGACTGCTCAGTACCCCCGGCTCCGGTCCACCAGGCCCGTCATGGGCCGGCCGGCGGCGTAGCTCCGCAGGTTGGCACAGAAAAGGGCCACGTTGGCATCGCAGGTATAGCCCAGAGTCATGTTGCCGGAGATGTGCGGGGTCAGGATGAGGTTCTTCGTCTCCCACAGGGGGTCGTCCTTGGGCAGGGGCTCCGGGACCATCACGTCCAGGGCGGCGCCCGCCAGCTTTCCGGCGTTCAGGGCCTCCATCAGCGCCGGCTGATCCACCGCGGTGCCCCGGCCCACGTTGATAACATAGGCGTCAGACGGAAGCAGGGCGATCCGCTCCCGGCTGAGGATGCGGATGGTCTCCGGCGTGGAGGGAAGGGACATCACCAGCACCTTTGTCCGGGGCAGGATGCTGTCCAGGCGGGAGATGGGGTGGACCTCGTCAAAGGCGGGGTGGGCCCTTCCGCTGCGGCTGAGGCCGATGAGCTTCGCGGCTCCCATGCCCCGCAGCCGCTCCGCCACATTGACCCCGATGTTGCCGGTGCCCAGAAGCGTGAATTCACCGTCCCGGATGGAGCGGATGGGCAGCGCACTGCCCCACTCCCGGCGGCGGACACCGGCTTCATACTCCGGCATCCGCCGAAGCAGCATCAGCGTCACCATCACCACATGCTCGGCGATGGTGACACCATAGACATTGGAGTTGGTCAGCAGACAGTCCGGATTGGCGAACATGGAGGGGTCCGCACAGTAGGGATCCACCCCGGCGGAGGCACAGCAGTACCACTTCAGGTCGGCGGGGGCGGAGCGCAGCAGCTCCGGGGAATGGCCATAGAGCACCTCGCAGTGCTGGAGGCAGGCCCGGGCCTCTTCAAACTGGCTCAGCGCGAAGAAGTGAGGGGTGAAGCCCGTCTCCCGGGCGGCGTCCTCAATCTGGGCCCTGTGGGCGTCGGTGAGAAATTCCTCGTAAATACAGATGTCCCGGCTCATGTCAGATCGACTCCTTTTCCATAAAATTTAAAAGCTGTTCCGCGGTGCGGAGGCCATCCGCCGCCGCGGAGAGAATTCCTCCGGCGTAGCCGGCCCCCTCGCCGCAGGGATACAGCCCCCGGAGGGAGGACTGATACGTCCCGTCCCGTGGGATGCGCACAGGGGAGGAGGAGCGGCTCTCCACCGCCGTCAGTACCGCGTCCGGATCGTCGTAGCCGCGGAGCTTCCGCCCCAGCAGGGGCAGGGCGGCGGCGATGGTGTCCGCCACAAAATCCGGCAGGCATTGGCGCAGGTCCGTCCAGGTGACGCCGGGGCGGTAGCTGGGCGTCACCCGGCCAGGGCCGGTGGAGGGCCTGCCGGAAAGGAAATCCCCCACCCGCTGGGCCGGCGCCCGGTAGCCGCCGCCTCCCAGGGCATAGGCCGCGGCCTCCAGCCGCCGCTGGAAGGCGACGCCGGCCAGAGGATCCCGGTCTCCGCCGTAGTCCTCCGGCGTCACGTTCACCAGCAGGCCGCCGTTGATGTTCTCCCTGTCCCGGGCGAATTCGCTCATGCCGTTGGTGACCACCATCTCCGCCTCGGAGGCGGCGGCCACCACCTCCCCGCCGGGGCAGACACAGAAGGAGTACGCCGCCCGGCCGTCAGGCAGGTGGCAGGAGAGCTTGTAGGTGGAGGCGGGCAGGCCCGGGTGGCCGGCGTACTGCCGGTACTGGGCGGCGTCGCAGTCCGCTTGCCGGTGCTCGATCCGGACACCCACGGCAAAGGGCTTGGCCTCCATGGCCACGCCGCGGGTGTGGAGCATGGCAAAGGTGTCCCGGGCGGAGTGGCCGGGGCACAGGATCAGGCGGGAGCAGGGAAGGGTATACCTGCCTGCCGGGCCCTCCACCGTGATGCCGGCCAGGGCGCCGCCCCGGATGTCCAGGTCCGCCAGGCGGCTCCCGAACCGGATGTCCGCCCCCAGCTCCAGCAGCTTTTTCCGCAGGTTCACCAGGGCGATGTGGAGATAGTCCGTGCCGATGTGGGGCTTGGCGTCGATGAGGATATCCGACCGCGCGCCGCAGGAGGCCAGTGTCTCCAGGATGAAGCGGTGGCGGGGGTCCTTGGTGCCGGTGTTCAGTTTTCCGTCAGAAAAGGCGCCGGCGCCGCCCTCGCCGAACTGGACGTTGGAGGACAGGTCCAGTTCCCCGGTGGCCCAGAACCGCTCCACGTCCGCCTTCCGCTGTTCCACCGGGCGGCCCCGCTCCAGCAGGACGGGGCGCTGGCCCGCCAGCGCCAGGGCCAGGGCGGCGAAGAGCCCGGCGGGCCCGGCACCTACCACGACGGGCGGGGTTTCAGGAGCCGGACGGGGAGCGGGCGGAACATAGGCCGGGGCCGGCTGGGCCCGGCTGACCTTGCGGCCGGCCCGGCGGAGGACGGCGGCCTCGTCCCGGACAGCGGCCTCCACCGTGTAGACCAGGCAGACATCCTCCCGGGCGTCCACACTGCGGCGGAGGACCCGGAGGGAGAGGAGATCCTGCTCCCGCACCCGGAGGAGCCGGGCGGCCTCAGCGGTGAGCTCCGCCGTGCCGGCACCCGGCGGAAGCTTGATGGAATCAATTCTTAACAAATCATTCAAAGTCCTTTCAGACGCTTTTAAGATAAGCATACTATACTTCAGTCAAAGGTTCAAGGAAGGGACCTGAAAAACTTCCTGGATTTTGAGAGGACCTGGTTGGAGAGGCAAAGTTCAGAAAGCGGACAAATCTTTTTCACAGTTTCGACACGATCCCATGCTATCATCTGTTCTAAAGAAACGGTGAGCGGGATACATAATAGGAGGCATGCATTATGTATAACGACGAACAGAATCTGTACCATTATACTTATCGGAAGGATGGCAGCGAGACGGCGCCCGGCGCGCCGCTTCAGACCGGCCCCTTTGACAGCCAGCCCAATCACGGCGGCGGGCAGCCGCCTGTGCAGGAGATGAAGCCTGTGAAGAAAAACCGCATCGGCCTGAAGATCACGGCTCTGGCCCTGTGCTGCGCCCTGCTGGGCGGCGCCGTGGGCGGCAGCGTGGCCTGGGCTGTGGGCCACGGAACCAGCGGAACGTCCATCAATGTCAGCGACCGCACAGTGAGCCAGGTGGCGCTTCAGACAGTGGACGGCAAGACGGAGATGAGCGACGCGGAGGTCTATGCGGCCAATGTCAACAGCGTGGTGTCCATCAACGTCACCGGCACCAGCGGCTATAACTTCTTCGGCCAGCCGGTGCAGACCGCTTCCGCCGGCTCCGGCTTCGTGCTGACGGAGGACGGCTACATTGTCACAAACTACCATGTTGTGGGAGATGCAAATACGGTAAAGGTCACAATGTACAACGGCGATGAGTACGATGCCCAGTATGTGGGCGGCGACGAGGACTACGATATCGCCGTCATCAAGGTGGACGCGACGGGGCTGCAGGCAGTGACCCTGGGCGACAGCGACACGCTGAATGTGGGAGACCGGGTGCTGGCCATCGGCAACCCGCTGGGCGAGCTGACCTTCTCCATGAGCGGCGGCATGGTATCCAGCGTGAACCGCGCCATCAACGTGGACGGCACGCCCTTCAACATGATCCAGACGGATACCTCCATCAACCCCGGCAACTCCGGCGGCCCGCTGCTCAACAGCTACGGCGAGGTGGTCGGCATCGTGTCCGCCAAGTACTCTTCCACCAGCTCCCAGGAGACGGTGGAGGGCTTGGGCTTCGCCATTCCCATCAACGACGTCATCAGCATGGTCAAGGACATCATGACCAACGGCTATGTCACCAACAAGCCCTATCTGGGGATTACCCCCGGCACCATGAACGCCCAGCTGGCGGCTCAGTTCCGCTATGACATCGACAGAGGCGTGTTCGTCTACTCCGTGGAGGAGGGCAGCGCCGCAGACCAGGCAGGGCTGCAGATGGGAGATGTCATCACCAAGATCGACGACACGGAGGTCAACAGCGTCGAGGAGCTGAATGCGGCGAAAAAGCAGTATTCCGCCGGGGACACCGCTGTGCTGACCGTCTATCGCGGCGGGGAGACCATTACAGTGGAGATCACCTGGGGCGCGGTTCCTGCGGACCAGCAGACCCAGGAGGCCCAGGCCCAGCAGGACAGCAGCCAGAATGGGTCCGGCTACACCAACCCCTTTGACATCTTCGACTATTTCTTCCGTTGATCGCAGTGTGAGATCCTCCGCTGCCTGACGGCGGCTTCGCGGCAGCAGCTGCGGCAAGGCAAACAGCCGCCATTGCGGCGGGCCGCGGGGAGTTTCTATAGAGTTTGGTACCAGAAAAGGCGCACCGCTGTTTGCGGTGCGCCTTTTTGGCGTGACCACATCTTCGGGAGAGGCCGGCGGCTCCATTGGAGGCGGGAAAGCTGCCGGCCCTCTTGCGCTTTTCGGCGGGAGATGGTACAATACAGAATCGAAAATACGGCAAAGGAGATTTGCTTTTATGAAGCTGGGCATCGTAAGACAGCAGCCTGATTTCGTAAGTCTCCAAACATCCTCGCTGTTCCATAAAAGCCTACGGGCGCAGGCAATCAC
>CAMMCS010000078.1 GCA_946494635.1 uncultured Oscillibacter sp.
CGGTCGATGGTGTTCACCGGGCAGGCCGGGCAGCCGGCGTCGTTGAGCATCTTGTCGATCTCGTCGATGGTGTAATTCTTCGTCCACGCGCAGACGATCTCCCGCAGAGGCGCATGGTTGGCCACGCGGTCCTTGACTGCCAGGAAGCGGGGATCGGAGGTCAGCTCCGGCTGGCCCATCACATTGCACAGGATCTTCCACAGCTTGTCGTTGCCGGCGGCGATGACCACGTCGCCGTCCTTGGCCGGGAACACGTCATAGGGATACGTAGACTCATACCGGTTGCCGATCCGCCGGGGGATCCGGCCGGTGGACTGATAGATCATGGTGATGTTCTCCATGGCGGAGGCCACAGAGTCCACCAGGGCCACATCCACCTTTTCGCCCAGGCCGGTCTTCTGCTTGTTTACCAGAGCCGCCAGGACGCCGACCGTCAGATTCAGGCCGCCCAGCACATCGCCCATGGGCGTGCCCACGCGGGTGGCCGGGCCGTCGGGCCAGCCGGTGGTGCTCATCAGGCCGCCCATAGCCTGGCCCACGATGTCATAGCCCGCGCGCTTGCTCAGGGGGCCGGTGTGGCCGAAGCCGGAGCAGGCGCCGTAGATGATGCCGGGGTTGACCTCCTTCAGCACATCATAGCCCAGGCCCAGCTTTTCCATGGTGCCGGGACGATAGTTCTCGATCATCACATCGGCCTTCTTCACCATCTCCTTGAAAATCTCCTTGGCCTCGGGATCCTTCAGGTTCAAGGTGACGCCGTACTTGCTGCGGTTGAAGTTGGCGTAGTAAACGCTCTGGTCATTGACGAAGGGGCCCATGCTCCGGCTGTCATCGCCCTTGCCGGGCTGCTCGACCTTGATGACCGTGGCGCCCATGTCCGCCATCAGAGCTCCGCAGTAGGGACCGGCCAGCACGCGGGTCAGGTCCAGAACGACGACACCATCCAATAATCCGTTATCCATGTTAGATTACACCTCGTTATTTTTTTATTGTTCGTGCGGCAGCGCCAGCTGCCTCGCGTGAAAAACTGTTTTTACAGAATGGAATACAGGCCCAGCAGACCGGCCAGGACGGTCAGGATCAGCAGCAGGGCGGAGAGGACAAAGAGCTGGATAAAAAGCTTGTTCTCCTTTTCCTTTGTGAAATCAGGGTCAGTCGCGTTGGCCGCAAGGATCAGGCTGCCGCCGGTAGAAGCAGGGCTGAATCCGGCGAAGGACGCGGTCAGGCACATAATGGTGATGAGGCTGCCGGGATCGACGCCCACCTGCTCGGCAATGGCGCCCACAGTGGGGACCATGGTGGGCCACACTACGCCGATGGCAGAGCTGAACCAGGACAGGATGCCGGCGGAGAGGCCCTGGATGGCGACGGCCGTGTTGGGGGTCATAATCGAGGCCAGGGCGTTGGACATCAGTTCCACGCCGCCCACCGTGGACACCACGGACATCAGGGTGCCGACGCCGCAGACCATCAGCAGGGTGGACCAGGGGACATTTTTGATGGTGGTCTTCTCATCTGCCGCATTGACCAACAGCAGGACCACGGCCACAGAGAGGGAAACCAGGCCCACGTTGCGCTTGAAAATCGCGCAGACCAGGATCATCACCACAAAGCCGATCAGGGTAAGGATCTGCTTCTGGGTAAAGGCGCTCAGCTGTTCCTGCACGCGGCCTTCCGCGCCTTTGACCTTGTATCCTTTGAACACCAGGAAGATGACAACGGACAGCACGATGGTGGTGATCGTGGCGTAGATCAGGGTGTTGGTCTCATAACCCATGATCCCCTGAGCCTCTGCCAGCCCGCGGATCAGCACGCTCTCCGGCGTGATGGGGGAGAAGCGGCCCGCCATGGAGCCGATCTCACCGATGGCCGCCAGCATCACGGAGTTATATCCCGTGGATCTGCCCAGCGGCAGGGAGAGGGCCGCCACGATACCCAGCGCCGGTACGCAGCCGGGGCCGACCGCGGCGATGATAAAGCCGATCAGGTACATAATGATAGGCGCCACTGCCACATGGCCGCCAGACAGCCGCAGGAACTTCTTTGCCATCAGCTCCAGCGTGCCGTTGCCGGTGGCAACGGTACAGAGCAGGGACACGCCCAGCAGCATCACAAAGGTGCTGGCGCTGAATCCTGCGATGGTTGTGGAGTCATCCTGCCCGATGGCGACGCCCAGAACAGCCGCCGCCAGCATGGCGATCAGACCCACGTTCTTCTTCAGAACAAATCCGATTGCGATCACAGCGATCAAAACGATCAGTGCGATCAATGCCAATGTGTTATTCACAAAAAATTCGCCTCCGCTTTCTCTTGGTTCTGCCTTGGCCAAGGCAGAACCGGTGACTTTCGGAATTTTAGATTCCTTTGAACGTTCTGCCCGGATATATAGCAAAATTTGTGCCAAAATATAGATATTGGTCGAAAAGCAAAATATCTTGTCGATTTGTTAAAAATGCCGCGTTGCATTTTGGCGAAAACGTGCATGAACCGCCGCGAATCCATGCAAAAAAGACTGCCGCAGATGCGGCAGTTCCCAAGACCAATGTCAAATTGTCGCAAAAATGTCCCGAAGTGTCTCAAAAGTCGGACACTTCGGGACAATATGTCTCAATCGGCATCGCGCTGCAGCCTGCGGTACAGGGTGCTGCGGCTGATGCCCAGTTCTTTTGCCGCGCGGGTGGCGTTGCCGTTGCAGCGCTGGAGCGCCGCAAGGATGGCGGCACGGTCCCTGCCGCGGGGGAGAGCGGATGCCGCGGGGGCGGGCGGCGGAGAGACGGTGCGGTCCGGCCGGGCGCGCAAAGAGGAGAGAATGTCCTCCACCGAGGTCCCGCAGCGGAGCAGCAGGGAGATCCGTTCCACCAGATTGGTCAGCTCCCGGACATTGCCCGGCCATGGATAGGCGGAGGCGTGGGCCATCACCCGAAAGAAGTCCGCCTCCTCCTGGGCGGTCCGCTGGGGGGAGATGCGGTCGTAGATCGAGCAGGCGATCTCCAGGTAGTCCTCTCCGCGGTCACGGAGCGGCGGGACCTTGATGCTGAGGACATTCAGGCGGTAATAGAGATCCTGGCGGAATTTACCCGCCTCCACCATCTGCAGCAGATCGCGGTTGGTGGCGCCGATGATCCGGATGTCCACCGGGATGACCGTGTCGTCCCCCACCCGGCGGATCTCCTTTTCCTGCAGGACCCGGAGCAGCGGGGCCTGAAATTCCAGGGGCAGTTCGCCGATCTCGTCCAGAAAGATGGTGCCGCCGTGGGCCGTTTCAAACAGGCCGGCCTTGCCGCCCTTCCGCGCGCCGGTGAAGGAGGAATCCGCGTAGCCAAAGAGCTCGGACTCCATCAGATCGCGGTTGAGGGCGGTGCAGTTGACCGCCACAAACGGCCCGCCCTGCCGGGGACTGGCATTGTGGATGCTCTGGGCGAACATCTCTTTTCCGGTGCCGGTCTCTCCGTAGAGCATGACGGTCAGCTGGGAGTCTGCAAAAAGGGTCGAGAGCTTCTTGGCCTCCAGAATCGCGGGCGAGGTGCCCAGAATATCCGAAAAGTGGTATTTGGCCACCAGGCCCTTCTCGTGCAGCTTGATTCGGATGTTCCGCTCTGTGGTCTGCAGAGTCTTGATGTCCTGAAAGGTGGCCACGACGCCCTTGACCTGTCCGCCGACGCGGATCGGGACGCGGTTGGTGGAGACAAGTGTGCCGTGGATGTTCATGATCTGACCGATCTCCGCCTCGCCGGTCTGGAGAACGTTGGTCAGACGGGTGTTGGCCAGCACCTCTTCGATTGGGCGGCCCGTGAAGGGGGGCTTGGCGGGGCGGAGCATCTGGTCCGCAATCTGATTGGTGGCGGTGATCCGGCCCTCCTTGTCGATGGCGATGACGGCATCGTGGGTGTAGTCCAGAATATTCTGGTACCGTTCCAGGCGGATCTGGAGCTGCTCCTGGGCCCGGGCATTTTCCTGCTGGGATTCATAGAGCTGCTGGGCGGAATCCAGAGCCCGGAGGATGGAGACGTCTGAACTCTCCACCATAAAAAAGGGAAGATTGCAGAGGCCGGCAAAGTGCTGCGCCACCACACCCCCGAATCCGCAGACGGCACCGTCCGCCACGGCCTGCTGTACTGCGGCCTGGCAGTTGCTGCTGTCAGTAAAATAGTAGTTCTGGACGTTCAGGTTGAGCAGATAGCAGATGGTGCCCAGATCGTTGCTGATCTCCTCCTCATAGGAGAACGAGGCGATCAGCCCCCGCTCGTTTTGCAAACGCTGGATGGCGGGGATATAGTCGGATGCCTCGAGCGGAATGTTGACCACCTGCGCGCCCAGGCGCTTGATCAGCATTTCCCGGGTAGCGCGCCGGCTGATAAACAGATAATCGTCCTGCTCCAACAGCGACTGGGCCAGCGAGACGGCCCCCTCCAGTGCCGCCACCTCCACCCGGACGTCCATTTTCCTGCGGGCAATCAGGGTCTTGGCGCGGGATGCCAGATTTTCGGTGGGAGAGATCAGGCAGATTTTTGAAGAGCGTTTGGACATGGAGAGACCCTTTCTTGAGATATACGATTCCGGTTGCATCAAGAACGGAGACGGGCTGGATACACAAGCTTCAGCTTCCGTTCCCAGTTCGTTCTGGCCTTTTCAGGCGGAGTTCCACAAAACCGCCCCTCAATACTGCTGTGAACACGAGCCAAGCGGCTGGCATCTGATACAGATTTATAAGCAGACAGGATCTGCGCTTGTGCCTGCGGGGCTGGCCATACCAGACTCGAAGCAATCCGAAAAGGTGAAAACAGCTACTTTTGTGCCTACTATACCATATTAAAAAAAGAAATTGAAGCCTCTTTTCTATGGCATGTCATGGCATTGCAAAAGTGAGGCGAGCGACGCGGCGAAAAAAAGGGCCAACGGCGAAGGCAACATCAGAAAGAGAAAAGATGGCCGCTGGGAGGGACGCTACACCGCCGGGCACGATCTCGAGACGGGCAGACCGTCTACAAAACATCCTGGGCCGGACCCAGGCGGGGGCAAAGAACAAGCTGAAGATGGTCATCGAGGAAACCAGGAGTCTGGACATCACCAAGGCGGGAAAGTACACAGTGGGTACCTGGATGGATATGTGGTTTGAGAACTATGCCAAGGTCAAGGCGCGTCCATCATCCCACCAGACCTGCCTTGGATACATCGACAATCACATTAAGCCGAGTATCGGCAAAATTCCGCTGGAAAAACTCACTTCTCTGGAGTTACAGAAACTCTACAAGAAGCTATTGAACAGCGGGAGGATTGACAGGGTTGAGAGTAAACGCCAGCCCAAGGGCCTGAGTTCCAAAACGGAGCGGAACATCCACCAGATCATTGCCTCAGCCATGAAGCTGGCAAAGGAGCAGAAAATCATTGCCACAGATCCCACCGTGGGCTGCGCCCTGCCGAAGCTGGAACATCGGGAGATGAAAACATTGCCCGTCGAGCAGTTGACCTCCTTTCTCCGGGAAGCCAAAGACAGTGGGATATTCGAGATGTACTATGTGGAGCTGGCAACCGGCCTGCGGCGGGGAGAACTGCTGGGGTTCAAGTGGGAGGATATCGATTTCGAATACGGCAACCTTCGGGTAAAACGGCAGATCGCCCGAATCAACGGCGAGGTGGTGGAGGCCCCGCTGAAAACGAAAAACGCCTACCGGACGCTGCCGCTGGCGGAGGACACGATAGACGTTCTCAAGCAGCAGAAAAAGAAAATCGGCAGCAGCCCCTGGGTATTTCCCTCTCCCACAGGCGGCCCCATCTCGCCAGACAGCGTCCTCCACATGCTCCACCGAGTGCTGAAGCGGGCGGGGCTGCCTATGGTCAGGTTCCACGATCTACGGCACACCTTCGCAACACTGGCCCTCCAGAACGGCGTGGACATCAAGACGGTATCCGGGATGCTGGGGCACTTCTGGGCAGGATTCACCCTGGATACCTATGCCCATGTCACCACATCGGCCCAGAAGGAGTCCGCCAAGACCATGGAAAAAGTCCTGACAGCGGCGCTGTGAACTCCCAAAAATCTCTCCAAAAACAGACGAAAACACCGCCTCCGGGCACGTTTTTGCCCCGTCTGGGTCACGGTTTGGGTCAAACCGGTGTCCAGGAAATGGGGACGTCCGAAAAAGTTGCAAAAGGCAAAGAAAAACACCGCTTTCCGGCTGGAAAGCAGTGTTTTTGTGGTTGCGGGGGCTGGACTTGAACCAACGGCCTCCGGGTTATGAGCTGCCATCGGTTTCTCCATCCGCTGCGCTTCATGGGTTTCCAGGCCTTTTTGAGCCTGAAATCGCCTAAAACCCGAAGGTTGTTACGCTTTGCTCCACAGCGGTTTTCAGCAATCTGGGTCAGATTTTAGGTCAGGAAAAACGAGCGAAAACGAGACTTGTGAGTGGGCCTTTCTCTGAAAATTCCCAGAACCAGGCAGTCCCTCCGGAGGCGCTGTTTCTCCGCCTGTGGGGGACAAGCCGAGCGTTTGACCGGTTCCTCCGTCCGCCGATTTTATTTTCTAAAATATTATAGAAAAGAAAAATATACCATCCCATTTTCCTAACTCGACAGGTTTTCTTCCTAACTCGCTACCCCAGGGAGGTGTCCTTTTGGCGGAGCGCTGTGGCATAATAGAGAAGAACATAACATGATTTGGCAAGAGGATACCCTCTTGCCCCGACGGGCAGAGCCCGGCGGAGTGAAGTCTCTCTGACGGAGGTAAACAGAAGGAGGCGCTTTATGAAAAGACTACGGAAGCTTGGGAGCATCCTGACGACCCTGGCCCTCTGCCTCACCCTGCTGCCCACATCGGCCTTGGCTGCGGGCGGCGGCACGATTGAAATAGGCTCGGCGGAGCAGCTTGCGGCAATAGGTATTGATACGGCGAACTACCCATTGGACGGCAACTACATCCTCACTGCCGACATCGACCTGGAGGGCAGCGCGGACAACCCATGGACGCCCATCGGCTCCTATGAGACCCCCTTCACCGGCACCTTCGACGGGCAGGGGCACACCATCAGGGGGCTGTATATCACGGGAAATTTTGACGATACCGGTCTCTTCGGCCGGGTCGGAGCGCTCAGGGGATCAACCAGCTCCGTAAAAAATCTGACTCTCTACGGCACCGTGACGTCAACCTACGGCGGGAATACAACAAGTAATTGGAATATAAATATAGGCGGCCTGGCAGGCACAATGTCCGGCTCAATCCAAAACTGTGCTGTCCATGTGGACATCAGCCATACTACTGCATTTACATCTGGCTTCACGGGCTACATCGGCGGCCTGGTGGGAAATTTTATGGATGGCACCATCGAAAACTGCTACAGCACCGGCCAGATTTCCGGCAGCAGCTCTGGTGAGGCCTTTCCGATGGCACGCTACGATATCGGCGGCATTGCAGGAACTTCATCTACAGGCAACGCAATAACCAATTGTTATAATACAGGAGCTGTTACCGGCAATTTAACGAATAACAGTAGTTCTGCGAAAACCTATGTTTACACTGGAGGCGTGGTGGGAAACAACTCCGGCGAACTGAGCAAGTGCTACAATAATACCATTGGCGCCTTTAGAAGGATTGATCCGCAGAGACTGGAGATGCGTCAGATCCCGGAGCGGGGAGAGGTCCAGTGGGTCATAGACGGGCAGTTCCCCGTTAATCGTAAATACTTGAAGATTCGGGATGGAGGCGAGCGCGGAGAAATCAGGGACTGTGTAGCTGTCGGAAAGCGTAATATATAGCTCCACCAGGTTGACCATGTACCCCAGTTGGTCCAAATCTTCCTGACTCAGAGGGGCGTCCATTCCAATTTCCAGATGCCGCTCATCAGTACTGTACTCCTGTCCGGCAATGGTGACGGAAGGAACCTCCGCCTGAATCAGGGGAGGCAGATCATCGCTGACATCTCCGCCGCTTTCACTTCCACCGTCCCCTCCGCCGAACAGAGAACCCAGTGCAAAAACGACCACCACTGCTACGGCGATGGCGGCGATGAGGGCGGGCTTGATCTTTTTCTTCTCCGGGGCCGGGGCAGGAGCCGCTCCGCCGGAGACGGGCACCTCCACCACCTGCTGGTTTTCAATGGCGTCCAGGAACTCCTGGGCGTTCTGAAACCGGTCCTCCGGCTGGACCGCGAGACCTTTCAGGATGGCCTTATCCAGATACTCCGGAATCTCGATGCTGCACTGGGAGATGGGCACCAGGGTGTCCTCGTCCATCCGTTCCAGGGACTCCGGCGGCAAAAAGCCGGTGATGGCGGCGTAGAAGCAGGCCGCGCAGGAGTACACGTCGGTAAACGGCCCCTGGCGGCTCCGGCGGATGTACTGCTCCTTGGGCGCGTAACCCACTTTCAGAATGACGTCCAAACTCTTGGACTTGTCGCCGATGGAGTACCGGGCTGAACCGAAGTCCAGCAGCTTCACCATGCCGTCCTTGGTGATGTAGATGTTGTCCGGGGTCACGTCCCGGTGGATAAAGCCCTCCGCATGGACGGCGGTCAGGGCCCGCAGCACCGGGATCATCACGTTGAGGGTCTCTTCAACTGAGATTTTGCCTCCATGGTTGGCAATGTACGTTTTGAAGGAGATGCCCTCGATGTAGTCCATGACGAAGTACGACGTGTCGTTTTCGTCAAAGTAGCTGGACACACCGGCGATGTTGGGGTTGCCGATGAACTTCGCCAGGGTCCGGGCCTCCTCCTGGAACCGCTCGGCGCCGTAGGTGAACTCCTCACTGCGGGTCTCCATCATGACGGAGACCGTGGTGCCGCCTACGCGGGTGGCGATCTCGCCGGGCATGAACTCCTTGATGGCTACCTTGGCATTCAGCTGGGTATCCAGGGCCAGGTAGGTGATGCCGAAACCGCCCTGGCCCAGCACCCGGCCCACAATGTAGCGGTCATTCAGCACCGTCCCGGCCCGCAGGGC
>CAMMCS010000079.1 GCA_946494635.1 uncultured Oscillibacter sp.
CTCCAGGTCGAAGGGATAGTAAGCGTTGGTCATCAGGCGCTGCTGGTTGGCCTCGACAGACAGGGGGAAGGCCTTGAAGTCCGCCTCGGTGAAGCCGCAGTCCCGCAGGGGCCGCAGGGGCAGGATGCGCTGCAGCAGGGCGTTCATCTCGGGGATGGCGTCCTTGACCTCGCAGCCCAGGATGCTGGCCACCAGCTCCTTGAACTTCATGATCTCCCCGTCGGGCTTGTGCTCGTCATAGTAGTCCATGATGGCGCCGAACAGCATGTAGTTGCTCTCGCCGTGGGGCACGTGATAGGTGCCGCCCAGGGGGAAGCTCATGCCGTGGACCGGGCCGCAGCCGGCCTTCAGGAAGGCGATGCCGGCGTAGAAGGAGGCGGTGACGAACTGGTCCATATACTCGAACCGGGCGTCCTGGCCCTTCTCGTCGATGAGCTTGAAGCCCTTGAGGATCATGTCCATGGCCTTCTCGCTGAACAGCTCGCTGGTCATGGTCTTGCGGTGGGGGCTCAGGAAGGACTCGGTGGCGTGGACCAGGGCGTCGATGGCGGAGCAGGCGAAGGGCTTGTAGGGCAGGGTCTTCAGCAGCTCGGGGATCAGGCACACCTTGTTGGGGATGATGTCGTCGGACACCAGGCCCAGCTTGGTCTCGCCGCCGGTCAGCACGCCGTCCTTCTCGTCCTTCACGATGGCAACGGAGATGTTGGTGCACTCGGAGCCGGTGCCGCAGGTGGTGGGGATGGCGATGACGTCCTTCTCGTGCACCACGGGGAACCGCTTGAAGTACAGGTTGTGGACGGTGTCGGGACGCTTGCAGCCCAGCAGCTTGCACAGGTCCATGATGGCGCCGCCGCCCACGGCGATGACGCGGTCATAGCTGTCGTAGGGGATGGCGTCGTACATGACCTGGATCATTTCCTCGCTGGGCTCGCCGGCGCCGAACTTCTCCTGGAACACATAGTGGCACTTGAGGCCCAGATCCTTCATGAAGGGGGTGTAGATGAACTCGTTGGTCAGCACCACGTCCCGCTCATTCAGCTTGAACTCCTCCGCCATCTGGGCGAAGGTCTGGAACTTGTACACCGTGGGAGCGAAGATAATCTCCCGCTTGTCTGCCATCAGGGAAGCGGAAAAAGCATCCATGATTCATTTCTCCTTTTCAAATTGATTATGGCGATACAGGCGGGGCCCTCCGGACCCCGCCGGGTATCCGATGTTATTTGCGGGCGATGGCCTTCTTCACGGCGGCCACGATGTTGGCGGCACGCAGGCCGAAGCGGTCCATCAGGTAATCCTGGGGGCCCACCTCGCCGAACAGGTCCTGGACGCCCACGAATTCCTGGATGGTGGGGCAGTTCTTGACCAGGCAGTTGGCCACGACAGAGCCCAGTCCGCAGGTGACGTTGTGGTTCTCGGCGGTGACAATGGCGCCGGTCTCCTTGGCGGCCTTGATCACCAGCTCCTCATCCAGGGGCTTCCAGGTGAACATGTCAATGACCCGGACAGAGATGCCCTCTGCCTGCAGGGCCTCATAGGCCTTCAGAGCCTCGTCCACCATGATGCCGGAGGCGATGACGGTGCAGACGTCCTTGTCAGACTCGTGGAGCACCACGCCCTTGCCGATCTCGAACTCACTGCCCTCGCCATACACCTGAATGATGCCCTTGCGGACAAAGCGGGTGTAGGTAACGCCCTTGGTGATGTTCACCAGCTGCCGGGTGATGCTGGCCAGCTGGTCATAGTCAGCGGGATCCAGCACAGTGGACTCGGGAATGGACAGATACATGCCGCCATCCTCCAGAGGCATGTGGGTGCCGCCGTTGAACGCGGCGGTGACGCCGGCGTCAGAGCCCAGCACATGGACCGTCAGCCCGGCATAGGCGGCAGACATGTAGATCTGGTCATAGCACCGGCGGGAGGAGAAGGTGCCGAAGGAGTGGAAGAAGACCTTCTTGCCGGTGGCGGCGAGGCCCGCGGCCACGCCGGCGGCGTTGCCCTCGGCAATACCGGCCTCAAAGGCCCGGTCGGGATAGTGCTCCCGCAGCCGCTTGGTGTTGATGCAGCCCATCAGGTCGCAGTCCACATAGCAGATGGACTTGTCCTGCGCCATCATCTCGTCCAGGGTCAGGGCGAGACCGTCCCGGCAGGCCCGGGAGTCCTTTTCGTGCTTGCCAATCAGTTTCACATTCATTGCTCTCACCCTCCTTTTAAGCGTTCTTGGCGTCTTCAAAAGCCTTTTCGGCCACAGCCAAAGCCTCGGCCCACTGTTCTTCATTGGGCTGAGAGGAGTGGTCGTGCTTAGGCTCCGCGAAGGTGGCACCCTTGCCCTTGCAGGTGTCCAGCACAATGCAGCTGGGCACGCCCTTCTTGGCATAGGCGTTCTGGATGGCGTCATAGATGGCCTTCACGTCGTGGCCATCAATCTCCTGGGTGTACAGGCCAAAGGACTCGGCCTTTTTGGCGAGGCTGCCGTGATCCAGGATGTCGGCGGTGGGGCCGTCCAGCTGATAGCCGTTGTTGTCGATGAAATAGATGATGTTGTCCAGCTTGTGGGCATAGGCAAAGTGGAATGCCTCCCAGACCTGGCCTTCGTCAGCCTCGCCGTCGCCGATGACGCAGAAGACGTGGTTGTCACGGCCGTCGATCTTGTTGCCCAGAGCGGCGCCGGTGGCGGTGGAGGCGCCCTGGCCCAGAGAGCCAGTGGTCAGATCCACGCCGGGGGTCAGCTTCCGGTCCGTATGGCTGGGGAACTTGGTGTGGGGATGGTTCAGGGTATAGGCCTCTTCCAGGGGATAGTAGCCCATCAGGCCGAAGGTGGCGTAGGCCACAGGGCCTGCATGGCCCTTGGACAGGACCAGCCAGTCCCGGTCTTCCCACCGGGGATTCTTGGGATCGTACTTCATGACCTCCCCGTACAGGACGGCCATCAGGTCCGCCAGATCCATGGACCCGCCCACATGGCCGAAGCCCCGGGAGTGGATGACCTTCAGCGTTTCCAGCCGGATCTGGGCCGCCAGAACTTTGCACTTTTTCTCGTTCATGGGGTGTTTCTTCCTTTCCTTTTTTAGTTTGCGCGCTGCGTGGCCCCACATTCCGCCAGGGAAACGGGGCCGCGCTGCAAAGGGGATTCTCTGCACATCAGCAGAATCAGCAAACCCCCCATATCAGCTACAGAATACCACAGGTTCCGGGATTTTAAAAGCCCTTTTTGAACAGAAGGACTGTGAAATTTCCGGTGTGGACCGCAGCCGTCTCAGGACGAACCGGCAAAAAACGACGACAGACGAAAAAAGAGTGACGCGGTTTGCCCAAGTAAAGGATTGCCTGTCTGTATTTTACCTCCCTTCCTCCTGAAAAGTCAATATGAATAGAAGGGCAGCGGCGTATTTTTTACGGCCGATCTTCCCGGCTGAAATCCAGGCGGCAGCAGCATTTCCGGCGCGGGCGGCTGTTCTTTTGAAAACGTTTGCGAAATCAGGGCGGCACCGTGTAAAGGGCCCCGCCGGAAAGCGGGGCGCCGGGCGGCCGCTCCGGTGGGGGAGGAACGCCCGGAGAGCCAATGCGGGGGGAGGCAGCTCCTGCGGCAGAAACATCCGCCTGGCTGGGGCGCGGCGAGGCCGTGCGGACGCGTGCCGGCGGAGGCTCCCGACGGGCGGGGAGGTACCGGCTGGCGGCCGGCCACATTGCCGCTTGACAGGGTCCGGATCCGGCAGATATAATAAAAAAGCAAAGAAAGAACTGGAAGATAAGAGCGGGGGTGACGGGATGCGGAAGTGGATCATCGTGCTGGTGGCTGCCGTGCTGGTGGCCGCCGCTGGCGTGGGACTGCTGTCAATGTCCGCTCCGGTGCTGGAGGAGGACGTGGAGTACCAGCTGACCTCTCTCTATTATCAGGGGAGAGAGGTATCCGACCAGGTGGACTGGGATGAACTGCAGGATGTGCTGAGAAACGGTTCCCGGAGCCTGATCAGCCGGGGGGGCCTGCCGCCGCACTCCTCTTTGGAATTGGTGGAGGTAAATCTCCAGGGGGAGAAAGGCGCCCTGCATGTTGTGCTTTCTCCTGGCGACGGGCTGTACGCCGCCTATGAAGATGCCGATTGGTACTATGTCCTTCGGGAGGGAGAGGCCCTGTCCTCCGCAGTCCAGGCGCTTCTGCCCGGACAGGCCGAAAACCAGGAATAACCAGTGAAGTGAAAGCACCCCGGCGGGAGATCCCGCCGGGGTGCTTTTCAGATCTTCAGTTGGAACTGTCCGGTGCCATCTGGGACATCTGCCGCAGCACATGCAGCTGAATGGGCACGGCAAGGGCGACCGTCAGGACGTCTGAGACAGACTGGGACATCTGGATGCCCAGCAGCCCCAGGGGGGATATGGAAAGGATCCATACCAGCGGGATCAGGAACAGGCCCTGCCGGGCTGCGGACAGCAGTGTGGCCGGGACCGTTCGCCCGATGGTCTGAAGCATCATGTTGCTCATGGTGATCCAGCCCTGGAGGAAGAAGGTCCCGCACTGGAGCCGCAGAGCCAGAGCGCCGATGGAGACCACGTCCGGATCATCCCGGAACAGGGCGATCAGCTGCGGGGCAAAGGCGATGCCCAGCAGTCCCATCGCCAGCAGAAAGAGGGTGGCCCACTTGGCGCAGAACCAGAAGCCCTCCTTTACCCGGTGGTAGAGCCGCGCTCCGTAATTGAAACCGCACACCGGCTGGAAGCCCTGACCGAAGCCGATCATGGCAGAGGAGCCAAAGGTCATGATCCGCTGCACCACGCCCATGGCGGCGATGGCGGCGTCTCCGTATGGCATGGCGGCGTGGTTCAGGCAGATGGTGGCAATGCTGGCCAGGCTCTGCCGGGCCAGGGAGGGAAGACCGCCCTGGATAATCAATTGCACATAGCGCCAATCCCTCCGGAAGCGGGAGAAACGGATGGGGATGTTTCCGCCGCGGGTACAGCCATAGAGCAGCAGGCAGAAGCTGGCAAACTGGCTGATAATGGTAGCCCAGGCCGCGCCGGCCACGCCCATGTCAAAGACGAACATCAGCAGCGGATCCAGGCCGATGTTCAGCACCGCGCCGCTGACAATGCCGATGGTGCCGTAGATGGCGTTCCCCTGGAAGCGCAGCTGGTTGTTGAGCACCAGGGAGGCGGTCATCCACGGGGCGCCCAGCAGAATGACACTCAGATATTCCTTGGCATAGGGCAGGATGGTTGGAGAGGAGCCCAGGAACGTGGCCAGAGGAGACAGGAAGATTTCGCCCAAAACGCAGATGGCAAGCCCCGTGAACAGGGACAGGAAGAACCCGGTGGAGGCCATGTTGGAAGCTTCCTCCGTATGATGCTTGCCCAGCTCCCGGGAGATAAAGTTTCCGCTGCCGTGGCCAAAGAAGAATCCCACAGCCTGGATCACTGCCATCATGGAGAACACCACGCCCACAGCACCGGTGGCGGCATTGCTTTTCAGCATGCCGACGAAAAAGGTATCCGCCATGTTGTAAAAGGCTGTGACCAGCATGCTGAGAATACAGGGAATCGCCAGGCGGCAGATCAGCCTGCCCACAGGCTCCTCTGTGAGTTGATGGAATTTCAGCTCCTGTTGTTCGTCCATGGAGAAATCCTCCTGTCCTGCTTTCTTGATATATCAACTTGTATTCATTGTAACGTGTAGCCAGCGGAATGTAAAGCTGATTTTTTGAGTGCCCCCAGCATTTTTCACGGTGGCGGTCCGCCAGGCGCTCGGCGGGCTGCACATCCGGCCCCATGGCAGGCGCAGCCGCGGCGGCCGCCGCATAGGATGGGGTGAACTCCGGGCACCCGCCCGGAGTACCACTCTTACAGAAACGAGGGAATTCCTTTGCGTATCAGTGAAGCCTATGAGCATGAGCCCATTTTACCATATCAGTCTGAGGAGTCCTGCCCCCTGAACGGCTGCAACAAGGTCAGCACCCAGTGTGTGGATGTGACCGCTCCCGTGATTCTGGTGCCTACCGCGGCCATGGGCAGCCCCACAGTTACCTGCCAGGGCAGTCCCAAGATCACCTGCGCCACCAATGCTGACGGCACCATGTGCACCGTGACGCTGACCCAGCAGGTGTGTGTGTCCATCCCGGTTCGCTACGGCGTGACCATGTCCACCTGCGACCCCACCATCTCCTGCGCAGACAGCTGCACCGGCTGCGGCTGCTGCTGACAGACGGGGCCCCCGCCGCGCGGCGGGGGCCTGTCTCTACATAAAAGTGAGAAATGGACTTGCAAGTTTCCTGGAAAAACGATATACTAAATAGGATTTGTACAGATTTTCGACAGAAAGGAAGCGCCGCAATGACAGCTTATCCCAAGATGACCGCCGAGGAGCGGAAGGCGGAGTACGCCAAGGTGACCAAGGAATATGAGGATCTGAAGGCCAGAGGCCTGAAGCTGAACATGGCCCGGGGCAAGCCCGGCAAGGCACAGCTGGACCTGGTCAGCGACATTTTCGACCTGATGCAGAAGCCGGAGGACTATGTGTCCGACGGCGTGGACGTGCGCAACTACGGCGAGCTCAGCGGACTGCCCGCCGCCAAGCGCCTGTTCGCGGAGATTCTGGGCTGCAGGCCCGAGCAGGTGTTTGTGGGCGGCAACGCCAGCCTGCAGCTGATGTACGATACCATCTCCAAGGCCTACACCCACGGCCTGCTCCGCAGCGAGCGTCCCTGGTGCAGGGAGCCGGTGGTGAAGTTCCTGTGCCCCTCTCCGGGCTATGACCGCCACTTCAAGGTGACGGAGTCCTTCGGCTTTGAGCTCATCACCATTCCCATGACAGAGGAAGGCCCGGATATGGACGCCGTGGAAGAGGCCATCAAAGATCCGGCAGTCAAAGGCATGTGGAACGTGCCCAAGTATTCCAATCCCGACGGCTTCATTTACTCCGCGGAGACCATCCGCCGCATCGCCTCCATGAAGCCCGCGGCAGCAGACTTCCTGCTGATGTGGGACAACGCCTACTGCGTCCACGAGTTCGAGGGGGATTTTGTGGAGTTCCCGGACATTCTGGCGGAGTGCGCCAAATACGGCAACGCGGATATGGTCTTTGAGTTCGCCTCCACCTCCAAAATTACCTTCCCCGGCGGCGGTATCTCCTGCTTCGCCTGCTCTGAGGCCAACATGGCCTATATGGAGAAGCTAATCGGGATCCAGACCATCAGCTTCGACAAGGTGAACCAGCAGCGCCATGTGCTGTACCTGAAGGACAAGGCCCACACCCTGGAGCTGATGAAGAAGCACGCCGCCATCATGGGGCCCAAGTTCCGCTGTGTGGTGGACGCCCTGGACCGGGAGATCGCGCCGCTGGAGATCGCCTCCTGGCGGCGGCCCACCGGGGGCTATTTCGTCTCCCTGTACGCCATGCCCGGCACCGCCAGGCGGACCCTGGCCCTGTGCAAGGAGGCGGGTGTCACCATGACCGGCGCCGGCGCAACCTATCCCTATGGCAAGGACCCGCAGGATTCCAACATCCGCATCGCGCCCTCCCTGCCCCCGCTGGAGGAGCTGGAGCAGGCCATCGCCGTGCTGTGCGTCTGCCTGAAGATGGCGGCCCTGGAGTGCCTGGGCGTATGAGATACTACGGAAGTGTCTACCGTCCCCCCTCCGAGGCGTACAGCCTCATCGTCCAGGTGACCTACGGGTGCAGCCACAACACCTGCGCCTTCTGCAGCATGTACAAGGAGAAGCGGTTTGCCGTCCGGCCCCTGGAGGAGGTGCTGGAGGATTTCCGCATCGCCCGGCGGACCTATGCCCGGGTGGGCCGGATCTTCCTGGCGGACGGCGACGCCCTGGTCCGGAAAGCCAATGAGCTTTACACCATTCTGGACACCATCCGGGAGCTGTTTCCGGAGTGTGAGCGGGTCACCAGCTATGCGTCCCCTGCCTCCATCCGCATCCGGACGGAGGAGGAGCTGCGGACATTGCGGGACAAGGGCCTCACCATGGTCTACATGGGGCTGGAGTCCGGGTGCGACGATGTGCTGAAACGGATGCGCAAGGGCCACCTGTCCGCGGAGATCGTGGAGATGGGCCGGAAGGTCCGCCGGTGCGGCATGGCCCTGTCCGTCACCGCCATTACGGGCCTTGGCGGGCCGGAGCTGCTGGCGCGCCACGCCGTCGAGACGGCGGAGGCCTTCAACGCCATGAACCCGGAGTATATCGGCATGCTGACGCTGATGGTGGAGCCGGAGACGCCCCTCTACGACTGGGTGCGGGAGGGCAGCTTCTCGCTTCTGACCCAGCCCCAGGTGCTTCAGGAGACCCGCCTGCTGGTGGAGCGCCTGGACAGCCCCGGCAGTGTGTTCCGCATGAACCACGCCAGCAACTATCTGGTGCTGAAGGGCACCCTGAACCAGGACAAGGAGGCCATGCTCCGCACCATTGACGCGGCGGAGCACGACCTGAGCCGCCTCCGGCCGGAGGCATGGCGGGGCCTGTAAAAACAGACGGGCGGCAACAAGCCGCGGAGCTTTGCTCCGCGGCTTGTTTTTTTGATCTGGTTCCGCGGGCTTGACAGCCCACGCCGGAGATGGTATGCTGTTGCCGATTTCCAAGTGAGGTGTGTGGATGTCGGTTCTGTGAGCAAAACCGGATACCGGGCTGTGAAGGGGGCGGTGTCCCCCTGCCTGGTGCTGCCCGGACACCTTTGGAAATCCAACGTGAAATGAGGGAACTCCGTTGAAATTGCATCATTGTGTTTCGGCGTTTGACGCATAGCAGAGGCTATCGCGTCAAACACGGGATTTGGCATATAGCCTCTGCTCATTCCAAATCACAAGAGCTTTGGAGGAGCATC
>CAMMCS010000080.1 GCA_946494635.1 uncultured Oscillibacter sp.
CCGCAGGCGGAAACGGAGCTTAGCGGACTTTGCGACGACGACAATGGGGGGCGCACCCCCGTGGGAACGGCCCCTGGCGGGAGCCAGTCTCCCCCGGCCGCCGTTCGGCGGCCCATCTCATGTTACCCCCGCTTGTCGCTGCGCCCCACCAGATAGTCGATGGTGACGCCAAAGTGGTCCGCCAGCTTCCAGGCGTTTTCCAGATTGGGGAGGTTTGCCCCTCTTTCAAATCGCTGATAATGTGATTCCGCAACCCCAATGGCTTCTGCGACCTGCGCCTGTGTTTCGCCTCGTTCTTGACGTAGTGCACGTATCCGGTCCTTAAAAATGATTTCCATTGAATACTCCTCTTGACACTAAAAAATTTTAGTGTTATTATCTTGCTGTACACTACAGAAATTTAGTGTTTCGAAAGGTGGTTCCTATGTCCGACTTTATGAAATGGCTCTATCTCCACTACATCCGCCCCCAGCTGGACGCGGCGGAGCCGGAGGAATATGAAATGCCCCTCTCCCTGCTGGATGGGAACATGACCGCCGATATGGCCGCCGACTACGAAAAGGCCCGGGAATTCACTGCCATCCACGCCTTCCTGCTGGGCCTGCGCACCAGCCGGGGCCTGCCCCGGGAGTGATTCACCGCCCGATGCCCAGCTCCCCCAGGATGGCCTCCTCCCGCGCCCGCATCCGGGCCTTCTGAGGCCCCTCGTCCAGATGGTCATACCCCAGCAGGTGCAGCACCGAGTGGACCACCAGATAGCTCAGCTCCCGCCGTTTGGAGTGGTTATACTCCCTGGCCTGGGCCGCCACGCGCTCCATGGAGATCACCATGTCCCCCAGGGGCACCAGGCCGGTGCCCGGGTCCGCGTCCTCGGCCCCCGGCAGCTGGCCGGGGGTCAGGTCAAACTCTGGGAAGCTCAGCACGTCCGTGGGCCGATCTACCTGCCGCATCTCCCGGTTGATGGCATGGATGCCGCTGTCGTCAGTCAGCAGCACGTCCACCTCACAGGGGAAGTCCACCCCCTCCGCCGCCAGGGCCGTGCGGATGACCTTGCGGATCAGAGCACAGTTGCCCTCGCTGGCGGCGCCGGGCACGTCCGCCGTGACGGGGATATAATGCCGCTTCGCCATCACTTCCGCCCCTTTCCGCCGTTTTTCGCGGTCTCGTACCGCTCATAGGCCTCCACGATCCGCTGGACCATCACATGGCGGACCACGTCGGCGTTGGTCAGCTCGCAGATGCCGATGCCCTCCACGTCCCGCAGGACCCGCATGGCCTCCTTCAAGCCGGAGGCCTTGCCGTCCGGCAGGTCGATCTGGGTCACGTCGCCGGTGATGACGATCTTGGACCCGAAGCCCAGCCGGGTCAGGAACATCTTCATCTGCTCCCGGGAGGTGTTCTGGGCCTCGTCCAGGATGATGAAGCTGTCGTCCAGGGTCCGGCCCCGCATATAGGCCAGGGGGGCCACCTCGATGTTGCCCCGCTCCAGATATTTCTGATAGGTCTCCGCCCCCAGCATGTCGAAGAGGGCGTCGTACAGCGGCCGCAGGTAGGGATCCACTTTCGACTGCAAATCGCCGGGCAGGAAGCCCAGCCGCTCGCCTGCCTCCACCGCCGGGCGGGTGAGGATGATGCGGTTCACCTGCTTGTCCCGGAAGGCCTGGACGGCGGCGGCCACGGCCAGATACGTCTTGCCGGTGCCCGCCGGGCCCACGCCGATGGTGACGGTGTTCTTCAGGACGGACTTGATATACTCCTTCTGGCCGATGGTCTTGGGCTTGATGGGCCGGCCCTTGGCGCTGATGCACAGCACGTCGCCGGTGAGCTCCGTGATCTGTGCCTCCTTGCCGCTGCGCACCAGGCCGATGACATAGCGGACATTCTGCTCCCCGATGGGCTCCCCCCGGGAGGAGAGGGTCAGCAGTGTCTGGATGGCCTTTGCCGCCAGCATGGTGTCCTCCGGCTCTCCCTCCACCCGGATCTCGCCGTCCCGGTTCACCACCGTCACATGGAACTCCTGCTCCAGCAGGCGGATGTTGCTGTCAAAGGAGCCAAAGATGTTCACGGCCTGTTCCAGCCGCTCGATGCTGATTCGCTGTTCCAAGGTATCACTCCTGTATTTTCCGGGCGTCAGGCGCCCGGTTCTTCTGTATCATCCGGCTCTGTGTAGATGGGCACGGTCCGGCCGATCCGCTCCACGCACTCCGCCGACAGGGTCACCAGCAGGCAGTCCCCCTCCTGGCGGGAGGTACACAGGGTGGAGCTGACGGTGCCGTAAGGATCCACCAGGGTGTGGAGATAGTCGGTGAGGATCTGCTCCCCCCGCTCCTCCGCCTGGACAGCGGAAATTTCGGTGGGAACCGTCTCATAAAACCGGCAGGTCTCCTTCACCGAGGTGACCGGCAGGGGCAGTCCCAGCAGGGACCACTGGTTTCTCTCGGTTATTTTATCATAATTTCCCTCCGCAATGCTACTGTTTGAGAAGAATTTTATACGCCGGGTCCCAAATACCAGGGAGAGGGTATGCTTCTCCTCCCCGGTATACCGCTTCTGCTCCACCGTCAGCGGGATCCGGGCGGAGAGGGTGTACCAGGTGCGGGCCTCCACCTCCCCCATGCCGGCCATGACCCGGGCGCCCACGGTCTCTGTGTCCTCCACGCCGGAGATCAGCAGCTCCCCCTCCTCCACAGAGGTGCCCGGCAGCACGCATTTGACCCCGTCCAGGGCCTGTACTTTCAGAACCATCCCGTCCCGCCGGGCCACCACATTGGCAGGCTCCCGCTCCGCCACCGGCTCCGGCGTCTCGGTCCGCTCCCGCACCTCCACATTGGCCCGGCAGCCGGACACGTTCACCGTGATCCACACCAGCTCCGGCACGTCCAGCAGCACATGGTTGCGGATATCCTCCTTGTCCAGCCCGATGCCGAAGGTGCCCAGGCCCACGCCGTTTTTCTCCAGGGCCCGGAGGATCTCCTCATCGGTGACCCGGCTGTTCCCCTCCACCCGGAAGTCCCAGATGAAAAAGGAGCCCAGGAGCAGCAGGCCGCCGCACAGGGCCATCCCGGCCAGCAGGGCGTGCCGCCGCCGGAACCGGCCCAGGAAGAAGGGCACCCCCTCCTTTTTTACCACCGTCAGCCGGCAGTCCAGGTTTTTCACCGCCCGGCGCAGGGCGTAAAAGTCCCTCCGGCTCAGGCAGCAGGAGAAGGCGGTCTCTGACTCCCAGGCCATGTCCCAGAAGGCCAGGTCCCTGGCGCCGCAGAGATTCAAAACCCGCTCCGGGAAGGGCGTCTCCACCCGGATGCGGACCTGGCCCTGAAAGCGGTTGATAATCTGATTCAGCATGTGTCTACCTCACCCACTCCACGGCGGCAATCTCTCCGCCGATCCGCAGCTCCTCCGCCGTCATGGCCAGCAGAGAGAGCTTTTTCCCCCGGACCCGCAGTACCCCGCCGGTGGTGTTCACGTCGATCTGCTCCTCGCTGTAGGCGAGGATTCCTGTGTGGTGCTCCACATACAGCTGGCGGCTGCCCACCATCTCCAGATGGGGCAGCCCAGCCACCAGATCCGCCGGCAGGTCAAAGAGCTCCGCCACCGTATCCAGCACGCCGCCGGTCCTGTCCTTTCGGTTCCGTCCCATACCTTCACCTCTTTGGAACTGTATGCGGATGCGGGCCGGGACTTGCCTGTCCCGCCAGGGCTTCCCGCCCCAACCGGCAGGGGCGCGGACGGGGGCGGACGGGTTTCAGGGGCCGGCATACTTCTGCCCCCGCCGCGCATAGGGTATATCGGGTGATGATGATGCGGCTTCGGTGGCGGGTTCTGGCCTGTCTTTGTTTCGGCGGACTGCTGGTCTGGTTTCTGGCGGATGCCGGCGGCGTGCGGGCCGCGACGGCAGAGGCCCTGACCCTGTGCGCCAGATCTGTGATCCCCTCCCTGTTTCCCTTCCTGGTGGTCTCCTCGGCGCTGGTGTCCCTTGGATTCGGGGAGCTGGCCGCCCCATATCTCGCGGGGCTGATGGAGCCCCTCTTCCGGGTACCCGGCGCCGGCAGCGCAGCCCTGCTCCTGGGGCTCATCGGGGGCTACCCCATCGGCGCCCAGACCACGGCGGACCTGTATCGGGCGGGGCTGGTTACCCGGGAGGAGGGGGAGCGCCTGCTGGCCTTTGCCAACAACTCCAACCCTGTCTTTCTCATCAGCGTGCTGGGTGCGGGGGTCTTCGGCAGCGTTCGGGCCGGGGTCTGGCTGTGGCTGATCCATGTGCTCGCCGCCCTGCTGACCGGGCTGGTCTTCCGAGGCAGCGGGAAAGCTGCCGCCCGGCAGACGGTGACAAGGCAACCCCCTTTCCGGTCAGTATCGTTGGCGCCTGCCCTGGTGGGGGCTGTGAAGTCCGCGCTTACGGGCATCCTGGCCGTCTGCGCCTTTGTGTCCTTCTTCTATGTGCTGGTGCGGCCTCTGGCCGCCCTGGGCGGCCCGGCCGGGGCCTGCCTCGTGGGCGTCACGGAGCTCTTCTCCCTGACCCCTCTGCTGACGCCGGACCGCTTCGGCTTCATTCTGGCCGCGGGCGCCGCCGGCTGGGGCGGGCTCTCCGTCCTGTGCCAGACCCTGGCGGTGCTGGAGGGCAGCGGCCTGCGGGCTCGGAGCTGCCTGCTGGGAAAGGCGGTGCAGGGGCTGTTCTCCCTGCTGCTGGCGGCGCTCCTCTCCGGATATGTCCTGGGATAATAAGTTCCTCCCTGCTGTCGCCTGACAACAGGGAGGAATTTTTTGTCGGAATATGACGATTAGGAATCGTGTTATCGCTGGCCCTTGTCGTAGGGGATGCCCTCCGCCTTGGGCGCCCGGGATTTCTGAGAGGTGAAGGCCAGCACCACCAGGGAGATGATGTAGGGCAGCATGTTGTACACGGAGCTGGGCAGGTTCAGGCTGCTCAGCAGGTCAAAGCCGCTGTACACGTTGCCCAGGGCCCGGAAGAAGCCGAACAGCAGCGCCGCCAGGGCGATGCGGGTGGGCTTCCACTGGCCGAAGATCATCACCGCCAGGGCCAGGAAGCCGAAGCCGGCCACGCCGTTTTCAAACTTCCACTCGCTGACGCCGGCAATGATATACACGATGCCGCCCAGGCCGCCCAGCACGCCGGAGATCAGCACGCCGGCGTAGCGCATCCGGTAGACGTTGATGCCCACGGAGTCCGCCGCCTGGGGGTGCTCGCCGCAGGCGCACAGCCGCAGGCCGAAGCGGGTCTTGTACAGCACTACATAGGCGATCACCAGGGCGATCACCGCCAGCAGCATGCACCAGTTGAACTCAAAGCCGCCGATATTCACCAGGAAGGCCTTCCTGCCCTCCAGATACTGGATGGTGGAGGACACGTTGTCGGGATCAGCAGAGGTGTTCATGGCCTTGACGAACACGGTGGCCGCAGCGGTGCCCAGCAGGTTCATGGCTGTGCCCACCAGCGTCTGGTCCGCCCTGAAGTTGATGGCGGCCACCGCCAGCAGCAGGGAATAGATCGTGCCCAGCAGGATGCTGGCCAGTACAGTCAGCAGCACCACCTGGAAGGCAGGCGAGCCTTCCGGCAGGAACTTCATCATCAGCGCGCCGCCCAGGGCGCCCATGACCATGATGCCCTCCAGGCCGATGTTGATGACGCCGGAGTGCTCCGAGAAGCAGCCGCCCAGGGCCACCAGCAGCAGAACGGAGGCGAAGATCAGCGTATATTGCAGCAGCAGTAGCATTACGCCTTCCCCCCTTTCTCAGATTCGGCCTGCTTTTTTCCCGACCGGCGCTTTTCCTCCCGCTGGTCCAGCCACCCGTTCAGGGAGACCTTGAAGAACAGCACGAAGCCGCACAGGTAGATGATCAGCGCGGAAATCAGGTCAGAGATCTGGGCGGAGTACATGGTCTTGTCCACATAGGCGCCGCCATTGGTGATGTGCTGAATGAAGTAGGAGGAGAAAATGGACCCGATTGGGTTCAGCCCGCCCAGGAAGGCGGCGGCAATGCCGTTGAAGCCCATGGCGGGCACCGCGGACTGGGTGGTCTGCCACTGTTCAAATCCGGAGAGGAACAGCGTGGCCGCGCCCATGCCGGCAAGTCCGCCGGCGATGGCCATGGTCAGGATGATGTTCCGCTTCTCCTTCATACCGCAGTACTGGGCGGCATATTTGTTGCAGCCGGTGGCACGCAGCTCATAGCCCAGCTTCGTCTTTGTCAGCAGCACCCAGACGCAGATCGACACCACAATGGTCAGGGGGATGGCAATGGTCACATACTTGTTGTTGGAAAACAGCGCCCCCAGGCCCAGCGAGGGCAGAATGGCGTCCGGGTTGGTGCTCTCCAGGGTGTAGGTATAGGGGCTGGCCGTCTCCTTCACCTTTGTCAGCAGGGCGTTTACCAGGTACAGGCTGATCCAGTTGAGCATGATGCAGGAGATGACCTCGTTCACGTTGCGGTAGGCCTTCAGGATGCCGGAGATGGCCCCCAGCACCGCGCCGGCCGCAATGGCCGCCAGCAGGCAGACATACCAGGGCAGCCCCATTCCCAGCGCACAGTACAGAGAGGCGCCGGCGCCGATGACATACTGTCCGGCGGCGCCGATGTTGAACAGGCCCACCTTGTAGGCGAACAGCACCGACAGGCTGCACATCAGCAGCGGCGCCGTCTTCACCAGGGTGTTGCCGAAGTAGCGCAGCCGGGCAGCGCCGCTGGGATAGTACAGGAAATTCTCCACGATGGTGCAGATGGCCTCCCAAGCGCCGGCAGGGTTGATGAGCAGCAGAACGATATAGCCGATCAGCAGGCCCAGCAGAATGCACAGCAGGGATGCCAGCAGGGACTGCATGCCCTTGCTCCGCAGAAGAGGTGTTTTCTCTCGTCTCATAATCACTCAGGCCCCCTTCCGTTTGGCGCCGGCCATATACAGGCCCATCTCTTCCGCCGTGGTGGTCTTGGGATCCAGCTCGCCCACGATCTCACCCTCATAAATCACCAGAATCCGGTCGGACAGGGACATGACCTCGTCCAGCTCCAGGCTCACCAGCAGCACAGCCTTGCCGGCGTCCCGCTGGGCCACGATCTGTTTGTGAATGTACTCAATGGCGCCCACGTCCAGGCCCCGGGTGGGCTGGACGGCGATCAGCAGCTCCGGGTCCTTGTCGATCTCCCGGGCGATGATGGCCTTCTGCTGGTTGCCGCCGGACATGCTGCGGGCCACCGTGACGGGCCCCTGGCCGGAGCGGACGTCATACTGCTCGATCAGGTGGTTGGCATAGTCCCGGATGGCCTTCCGCTTCAAAAAGCCCGCCTTGGTGACGAACTGGGGCTCAAAGTACCGCTGGAGCACCATGTTGTCCTCCAGGGTGTAGTCCAGCACCAGGCCGTGCTTGTGGCGGTCCTCCGGGATGTGGCTCATGCCCAGGGTGGACCGCTGCCGGATAGGGGCGTGGGTGATGTCCTTGCCGCAGAGGGTGATCTTGCCGGACACCAGGGGCTCCAGCCCCGTCAGGCCGTAGACCAGCTCCGTCTGGCCGTTGCCGTCGATGCCGGCGATGCAGACGATCTCCCCAGCCCGGACTGTAAAGGAGACGTTTTTGACCGCATTGTTGTTGTGGGACTTGGAGGCCACCGTCATGCCCTCCACCTGAAGGATGGATTCCTTTGGCTGGGCCGGCTCCTTGTGGACGGCGAATTCCACATCCCGGCCCACCATCATGCGGGAGAGCTCCTCCCGGGTGGTATCGGCAATGTTCACGGTGCCGATGTACTTGCCCTTCCGCAGAACCGTGCAGCGATCCGCCACCGCCATGATCTCATTGAGCTTATGGGAGATGAACAGGATGGATTTGCCCTCCGCCGCCAGATTTTTCATAATCTGCATCAGCTCGTCGATCTCCTGGGGGGTCAGAACGGCCGTAGGCTCGTCGAAAATCAGGATCTCATTGTCCCGGTACAGCATCTTCAGGATCTCCGTCCGCTGCTGCATACCAACGGTAACATCCTCCACCAGCGCGTCCGGGTCCACCTGCAGGCCGTATTTCTCACTGAGGGCCAGGACCTTCTCCCTGGCCTCGTGCTTCTGCAGAAAACCGTGGCTGCAGGGCTCCACGCCCAGGATGATGTTGTCCAGGATGGAGAAGCACTCCACCAGCTTGAAGTGCTGGTGGACCATGCCGATCCCCAGCGCGTTGGCGTCGTTGGGATCCTTGATCTGCACCACCTGGCCGTCCTTTTTGATGGTGCCCTCCTCCGGCTGGTACAGGCCGAACAGCACGCTCATCAGCGTGGACTTTCCTGCGCCGTTTTCGCCCAGCAGCGCGTGGATCTCGCCCCGCTTCAGCTGGAGCGTGATATTGTCGTTGGCGACAATTCCGGGAAAGCGCTTGGTGATATTCAGCATTTCAATGGCATATGGCTGTTCCAAGCTTACCGCCCTCCTCCTCTTGTATAGTGGTTCTATTGTACTATATCCAGCGGAAAAATTCAAAGAAAAAATGCAGGAATCGAAGGTTTCTTTTGTAAAATACGTCAAAGCCCTGAAAACGCAGGGGCTGCAGCCGGTGCCGCCGCCTCTCCGCCCGTATAAAAAGAGGACGGGCCAGAGCCCGTCCTCTTCCTGCGCAGGGATCCGATTTACTTGATGTTGCCCGCGTAATTCACCGTGATGGTGGTGGTGGGCTCCGCAGAGATGTCGTTGGAAACGGTGACTTCGCCGTCATACATGGCCTTCACCAGGGCCTTGTAGTCGTCCTGGGTGAAGCCGT
>CAMMCS010000081.1 GCA_946494635.1 uncultured Oscillibacter sp.
ACCGCCAGGCTAACGATCGAACTACGAATACCTATAAATGCAAAGAAGAAACGCCCCCGGGGCCGTATGGCCCGGGCGTCAGATTTTATTCCACGGTCACGCTCTTGGCGAGATTCCGGGGCTTGTCGATGTCGCAGCCGCTCCCCACGGGACAGGTCCCGCGGGGCCCCCTCTGATCGAACCTGCGCGGCGGAAACACCCGCAAGGGGTACGCCGCATCCGTAAGGCGGCAAAGCCGCCAACGGTTGCGCAGTTCATTCCGCCTTGCGCCGAGATTTTCGCCTCAGGCGAAAATGCTCGCACGCGCCACCTGGCGCGGGGCGGGGCTCCGGCCTCCCAGGCCCAGGCGCTTATTCCACCGTGACGCTCTTGGCAAGGTTCCGGGGCTTGTCGATGTCACAGCCCCGCTGGAGGGCTACATAGTAGGCGAACAGCTGCAGGGGCACCACACCCAGAGAGGGCTGGAGGATGGGATGGGTCACCGGCACGGCGATGGTGGCGTCGGCGGTCTTTTCCATCTTCTCCCGGAAGGTCTCTGAGGTCACGGCCAGCACCTCGGCCCCCCGGGCCTTCACCTCCACCACGTTGCTCATGGCCTTGTCGAAGAGGGGGGCGTAGGTCCCCAGGGCCACCACCAGGGTGCCCGGCTCGATCAGGGAGATGGTGCCGTGCTTCAGCTCGCCGGAGGCGTAGGCCTCCGAGTGGATGTAGCTGATCTCCTTCAGCTTCAAGGATCCCTCCAGGCCCATGGCGTAGTCCAGGTTCCGGCCGATGAAGAAGATGGAGTCGTGGTTGAAGTACCGGGAGGCAAAATACTGAATGTCTTCCGTGCGGGAGAGGAAGCCCTGCATCTTCTCCGGCAGCAGCTGCATCTCAGAGAGGATGGCGTCGTATTCAGAGCGCTCCACCGTGCCCAGCAGGTCCGCCAGGTACAGGCCCACCAGATCCATCAGCACCAGCTGGGTGGTGTAGGCCTTGGTGGTAGCCACGGCGATCTCCGGCCCCGCCCAGGTGTACAGCACGTCGTCCGCCTCCCGGGCAATGGAGCTGCCCACCACGTTGACGATGGCCAGCGTCCGGCCGCCCCGGCGCTTGGCCTCCCGCATGGCGGCCATGGTGTCCAGCGTCTCGCCGGACTGGCTGATGACGATGACCAGGGTCTTTTCGTCCACCAGGGGGTCGCAGTACCGGAACTCAGAGGCCAGCACCACCTCCACCGGGCGGCGCAGCAGCTTCTCCCAGATATACTTGCTCACCACGCCCACATGATAGCTGGAGCCGCAGGCGATGACATAGATCCGGGAGAGCTCCCGGACATAGTCCGCCGTCAGGTGCAGGTCGTCCAGCACCACCCGGCCGTCCCGGATGCGGGGGGAGATGGTCTTGCGAACCGCCTCCGGCTGCTCCATGATCTCCTTGGCCATGAAGTGGGCATAGCCGCCCTTCTCCGCCGCGGACACGTCCCAGTCAATCCGGCTGTGGGCCTTCTCCACCGGCGACAGCTCATCGTCGAACACGTCCACGCTGTCGGCGGTAAGGACGGCGATCTCCCCGTCGTCCATGTACGCCACGTCCCGGGTGTACTTGATGATGGCCGTCACGTCGGAGGCGATGAAGTTGCCGTTCTGGCCGTAGCCGATGATGAGTGGGCTGTCCTTCCGGGCGGCGATGAGGGCGTTGGGGTAGTCGGCACAGATGATGCCGAAGGCGTAGGAGCCCTCGATCCGCCGCAGGCAGCGGCCCACGGCCTCCAGCATGTTATGGCACTCGTTGTAGTGGAACTCCAGCAGCTGGGCCACCACCTCCGTGTCCGTGTCGGAGGTGAAGTGGACGCCCTGGCGCATCAGATGCTCCTTCAGCTCCATGTAGTTTTCGATGATGCCGTTGTGGACCAGGGCGATCCGCCCGTTCTCGCTGACGTGGGGGTGGGCGTTGATGTCATTGGGCTCCCCGTGGGTGGCCCAGCGGGTGTGGCCGATGCCCAGGTTCCCCTCCAGGTCCGCGCCGCCGTGGATCAGGTCCGAGAGGGCCTGCAGCCGGCCCTTGGTCTTGCGGATCTGGAGTCCCGCCGTCTCGGACCGCACCGCCACGCCGGCGGAGTCATAGCCCCGGTATTCCATCCGGGCCAGGCCGTCCAGCAGAATGGGGGCCGCAGGCTCATTTCCAACAAATCCGATAATTCCGCACATATTCTATTAATCCTCCTGAAGATTCCAAATGAATGGTCAAAAGGACAAACGCGCAGTCATTTGTCACTTTCTCCACGGTCACAGCCCCCTTGTTTTGCGGTCGCCCGCATATTTGCCGGCTGTGTGCGCGCCCGTGGGCACGGAAGGGCATCCGCCGAAATCTTCGATACTCCCTTCCCCTCGTCGTCCCGCCGCCTGGGCGGGCGCTGGCGCTTTGATGGGCGTTGGCCCATGATCTCCTTTCCCGTCTGCGATTTGAAAAATATATGATCCTCCCCCAAAGGGAGCCTGATCCGGGATAAAAGTTCCGCTCCGGCAGATACTACCGGGACGGAGGGATTTGCGCTATGATGACCGCCTTTGTCCGCACGATCATACTCTACTTCTTCATTATGGCCGGCATGCGGCTGATGGGCAAGCGCCAGATCGGCGAGCTGGAGCCCAGCGAGCTGGTGCTGACCATGATGATCTCTGACCTGGCCGCCGTACCCATGCAGGACTTCGGCATCCCCCTGCTCTCCGGCCTGGTGCCGATCCTGACACTGCTGGCCCTGTCTCTGCTGCTCAGCCAGCTGTCCCTCCGCAGCCTGCGGCTGCGGGCGCTGATCTGCGGTACGCCTGCGGTCCTGATCCGGAACGGCAGGCTGCAGCAGGCAGCCATGCGGAAAAACCGCTATACCATTGACGAGCTGATGGAAGAGCTCCGGGAGCAGGGCATCAGCCGCGTTGAGGACGTGAAATACGCCGTGCTGGAAAACTCCGGCCAGCTGACGGTCTTCCCCTGGACGGCCCAGCAGCCGCCCACGGCGGAGCAGCTGGGGCTGAACCTGGAGGACGATATGACGCTGCCGGTGGTGCTGATCAACGACGGGCGGCTGCTCCGCCGCAACCTGACCGCCTGCGGCCGGGATGAAAACTGGCTGCGCAAGCAGCTGTCCCAGCAGAAGATCGCCTCCCCAAAAGAGGTGTTCCTCCTGACCCTGGACGAGCAGGGCAGGGTCTTCTGTGTGCGGAAGGAGGCAGAGGCATGAAGGGATACCTGACCTCCCTGGCCATTCTGGCGGCCGTTCTGGCCTTCTGCCTGTGGAACGGCACCGCGATGACTGCGGACACCGCCCGATGGCGGGATCAGCTGCTGCATACAGACGCCCTCGCCCAGTCAGAGGACTGGGCCGCGGCGGCCGAGGCCCTGGCAGAGAGCTACCGGGACTGGGCCCAAAGCCAGACCTATCTCCACATCGTGGCCCGCCATGACGCCGTGGACGACGCAGAGGCCATGTACCGCCGGGCCGCGGCCTTCGCCGCCACCCGGGAGCTGACAGAGTTCCGGGCGGAGATCGCTGACCTGCGGGACCAGCTCCGTCTCCTGGCGGAGATGGAGCGGCTGGACATCAAAAACGTCCTCTGAGGCCGCTCACCGGTTGTCGGCCAGCAGCTTGTTCAGCTCCGCCATGAAGGTGTCGATGTCCTTGAACTGGCGGTATACGGAGGCGAACCGGACATAGGCCACCTGATCCACGTTCCGCAGCCGCTCCATCACCTTTTCGCCGATGGTCTCCGTGCTGATCTCCCGCTCCATGGAGTTCTGGAGATCCTGCTCGATCTCCTCGGCGATCTTCTCCAGATCCGCCAGGGGCACCGGCCGCTTCTCGCAGGCCCGGATCATGCCGCCCAGCACCTTCCGCCGGTCAAAGCTCTGGCGGCTGCCGTCCTTTTTCACCACCACCATGGGCAGGCTCTCCACCGTCTCATAGGTGGTGAACCGCTTGCCGCAGGAGAGGCACTCCCGCCGGCGGCGGATGCTGCTGTTCTCGTCCGCGGGACGGGAATCAATGACCTTGCTCTCACTGTAACCGCAATAGGGGCACTTCATACAGAACCTCCCAATCTCTGCTTCGGCGCGCCCCGCCCATACGGAGCCGCCGGTTGGGAAGATTATACCACAGGGTTTTCCATTTTGGTAGACATAATTTGCAGAGGAGAAAATTTCCCTTTCCGGCTCCTGTCAGAATACCGGCCGCCCCTGGGTGTCAAAGGCGAAAACCGCGTAGTCCCGCCCGCCGATCCGGCGGACCCGGGCAAAGCAGAACAGCCGCTCCAGCGGGAAGGGGCGGGCGGGATCATAGGGCAGCGCCGCGTACTGCCGCCCGCCCTCCGCCCGGATCAGGGCGCCGGGTATGGCCCGCAGCTGCGCCTTCAGCCAGGAAGAGCCGAAGAGATCCTCCGGCCGGGCCGGAGATTTCCATTCTCCGGGCTCTGACAGCCGGGCGGGCCGGATCTCCCCCCACCGAAGGCGGCCGATGGGCCCGGTGAGCCGGCCCGAAAACCGCCGGCGGATGGATGCCTGGTCCCCCCGGGGCTCCAGGATCCCCAGCCGCAGCTCCCCCAGATCCCCCACGGCCCAGCCGCACCAGAGCCCCTCTCCCGGCGGGCGGCATCTGGCTTCAAACCAGGTGTACAGCGCCTCTTGTTCCGTGACCAGTTCCCCCACTGGCCTGCCGTCCCACAGCAGCGGAAACTTGTCCATGTGCCCAGCCTCCCTCCGGCGGAAACAAGCCCCGCCTGGCAAATCCTATGCACAGGCGGGGCCCATTATAACCTGCCAGGCCGGTCAGGCGATGGTATAGCTCCCACGGACCAGAAGCTTTGTGGTGTCGGCCGTAGCCCGGACGCCCCGGCCCTCAATGGTCATCATGTACAGATGGTTCTGCACCAGGGCCCCGCCGTTGTTCAGGGTGGAGGCCGCGGTCTCATCAATCAGGCCGGGGCTGGAGGGGGAGACGCAGGTGGCCGTCCCCACCCGCAGCATCACCTCGCAGCCGATATCCCCGGTGAGGACCTGTCCGCTGCTGAGGGTCACCACAGTAAACACAGACGCGGCAGAGGTGCCGCCGCTCAGCTGGGCGTTGCGCTGGGCGATTTTCTGATCCACCCGCTCCATGATGGTGTCCATATACGTCTCGTTCAGATAGCTGAGCGTCACCAGCGGGTCGTCAGAGGAGCCGGCCTCCGCCGCGGCGGAGAGGGTCACGTTCAGAACGCCGCAGAGCACCAGCAGGACCAGCAGCCGCGGAACCCACCTGTTCTTTTTCATCTTATGTACCTCCGTGTCTGTATTGCGGCAGTCCTCCCGAAGGGGGCACGAGGCCCTCTCCGGGAAAGGCCGCCAATTATGATTCCTCTGTGTAAAACATTTTTGCGATAGCCTCTCTCACACCAGCTGGTCATGAGGCAGGCCGAAGCTGGTTTCCCACGGCGCTCCGCGCCGCGGGAGCCCTTCCATCAAACTCAAATCGCCGAAATGGAATTCCGCCGATTTCAAGGTTTCGCTCCGCGAAACGCTTGGCGCCGCACCCGCGGCGGCGCGGTCTTTCTCTTCTGTGTAATGCACTGCCCTTCAGCCTCTCTCACACCAGCTGGTCATGAGGCAGGCCGAAGCTGACCGCGATGGCCAGATCGACTTTTTCCATCACCCGTTCCTCCACATGTCCCATCTTCTCCCGCAGGCGCCTCTTATCCAGGGTGCGCACCTGCTCCAGCAGGACCACGGAATCCCGGCTCAACCCGCAGCTCTCCTCCACGGGAAGATCGATATGTGTGGGCAGCTTGGCCTTCCCGGTCTGGGAAGTAATGGCCGCCGCGATCACGGTTGGGCTGTAGCGGTTGCCGGTGTCGTTCTGGATGATCAGAACCGGCCGGACGCCGCCCTGCTCGCTGCCCACCACCGGGGAGAGATCGGCATAGTAAATATCGCCGCGCTTGACACTCGTATCCACAAAGTTCACACTCCGCCGAAAGAAGTACCCGCCACCGAAGCTCCTTCGGTGAGGCCACTTTCATTCTCCCACGCAGATCGGAATTTATACTTGATTCCCGCCGTAAAATTCCGGCGTCCCCACCCCGTGCTATTCTATGCCCGGGACAGGACGTGTGTGAAGTGCGCCGCGTGTCGGGCGCGTCCCGCTCGCAGCAGCCGCTGCCCTGCGCTCCACGATTTTGCCGCCCTCCAAATACACCCGCGGCACCCGCTTGCTCACCGCGCAGGCCAGGCCCCACCGCGCCTTGCGCGGCGGGGACCCCCCATCTCATTTTGGTCGGCCAGGCAGAGCCCGGCCTCCCCAAGGTTTTGCCGCATCCGCGGTAAAACGCTTGTACGCCGCATCCGCGGCGGCTCGCTGCCCTGCGCTCACAGCAGCCGCAGGCTGCGCTCCACGACTTTCCCATCCTCCAGGTACACCCGCGGCACCCGCTTGCTCACCGCGCAGGTCAGCTCGTAGGGGATGGTGGCCAGAAGGGCTGCCAGCTCGTCCACCTTCTGCCTGTCCCCGAAGATCTCTACCTCGTCTCCCACCTTGACCGCCGGCAGGTCCGTCAGGTCGATCATGGACATGTCCATGCAGATCCGTCCTCTGAGGGGGGCGGGGCCCTGGGCCGTCATCACCGACATCCGGTTGGACAGCCCCCGGAAGAACCCATCCGCGTAGCCGATGGGCAGCACGCCGATCCGGGTCCTGGCCGTGGTATGATACGTCCTGCCGTAGCTGATGTCCGTTCCCGGGTCAAAGGTCTTGATGGTGGAGATGCTGGACTTCAGGCGCATCACCGGCCGCAGGTCCAGCCGCTTTGCGTCGGCCCCCACGCCGTACAGGGCAATGCCGGGCCGCACCATGTCCAGATACATCTCCGGATACCGGGCCAGGGCGCCGCTGTTGGCGCAGTGGCGGATGGCAAAGGTCCTGCCCCGCTCCGCCAGGGCGTCCAGCACCCGGGTGAAAATCGCGAACTGCTCCCGCGTATAGGCCTCGCTGTCGGCGTCGTCCTCGTCGGAGACGGCGAAGTGGGTGAAGATGCCCTCCGCCTCCAGCCCCGGCAGGGCGCAGGAGGCGGCGATGGCCTCCACGCCGGTTTCAAAGTGATCGCCCCGCACCAGGAAGCCCAGCCGGGACATGCCCGTGTCCACCTTGATGTGGACCTTCAGCGTGCCCCCGCTCTTCACGGCCGCGGCACTGTACTCCTCCGCCTTGGCCTTGGCGGACACCGCCTGGGTGATCCGGTATTCGATCAGCTGGGGCACCATGCTGGGGGGCGTGTGTCCCAGGATCAGGATGGGGGCCTGGATGCCGCCCCGGCGGAGCTCCTCCGCCTCGTCCAGGCTGGACACCGCCAGGTAGTCGGCCCCCAGCTGCTCCAGCTTCCGGGAGATCTGGATGGCCCCGTGGCCGTAGGCGTCCGCCTTCACCACCCCCAGGTACTTCACATCCGGGCCGATGCGCCTGCGGGCCTGCTGATAGTTGTGGGCCAGGGCGTTCAGGTCAATCTCCGCCCAGGTCCGTCTCAGAACCGGTTCCTCCATCATGTCAGGTCACCTTCTCAGTCATTTGCGGAAACGGCGGGAGGATGACCTCCCGCCGGCTCATTCCTGGTTCTCCATTGTATCATAAAAAGAAAAGCTCGTAAAGTCCGCCGTCAAAATGATTTCCCCGTCCACGGCGATCTCCCCCCGGAGGGGGATGCCGTCCTCCTGCCGCAGCCAGAGGGTGGAGAGGATCTTGCCGTCCTGCGCCCCGGTCTGGTCCACCGTCAGGCGGATGCAGGGGGTCTCCTGCCAGTCCTCCTGGTTCTCCTCCAGCAGCCAGCCGTCCCGCAGGGCGCTCATCAGCTGGGGCAGGCAGGCCATGGGGCTGATGTTCTGACTGCTGACCGTCCCGGCGTTGAGGCACTGATCCTCGTATTCCAGCGCCACTTCCCCATTGGAGAGCACCGCCTTCACCCCTGCGATGGTCTCCGGTGAGAGAACCTCCACCGTGGTTTCCCCCTCCGGCACATAGTCGCAGCGGAGAGCTGCCTCCCACAGCGCACCGTCCTGATCGCAGGAGATCTCCGCCTCCATCACGCAGCCCGCCATGTTCTGGTAGGGCAGCCGGGCATCCGCCGCTGTCTCCCTGTTCCCGCCGCAGGCCGTCAGCAGCAGGCACAGGGTCATCATTGGTACGCATATCCATCTGCGCACCGCAAAAACCTCCGTCTCGAAAAATCAGGCCGTCACTTCGCCGATGGCCTCCGGCAGCGCCATAACCACGTCCTCCGGCGTCATGCCGTAGGCGGTCAGCCGCGCCGCCGCCAGATCCCCCGCCCGGCCGTGGAGCCACACGCCGCCGGCCGCCGCCTGGACTGGCGACGCTCCCTGGGCCAGCAGGGAGGCGATGACTCCCGTCAGCACGTCGCCGCTGCCGCCCTTGGCCAGGCCGGAATTGCCGGTGGTGTTCACCAGCGCGTTGCCGGAGGGCACGGCGGTGATGGTCCGGTGGCCCTTCAGCACCAGGACGCAGCCGTGGGCCGCCGCAAAGGCCAGGGCCACCCCCAGCCGGTCACCGCCTGTGAGGTCGCCGCCGACGCGGGCGAACTCCCCGTCGTGGGGCGTCAGCACCGTCACCCGATCCCGCCGGGCGTCCAGTACATCCATATGCCCGGCCAGCGCATTTATGCCGTCGGCGTCCAGCACCACCGGCTG
>CAMMCS010000082.1 GCA_946494635.1 uncultured Oscillibacter sp.
GCTATTCGCGAGGGCAAAACAAAGTACTCCGCCAATGCCGGCATTTTAGAGCTGCGCCAGGCTATCGCCAGATATTTGCACCGGGCGGAGGGGCTCAGCTATGATCCGGCCAGCCAGATCATCGTCACCGCCGGCGCTATGGAGGCCCTGTTTTTGGCTCTGAAGGTCTTGCTGGAGCCTGGTGACGAGGTGATCGTCAACGAGCCCTGCTGGACAAACTACATTCAGCAGATCAGCATGTGCGGCGGTATCCCGGTCCCTGTGGCGGCCGACCCCCAAAAGGGATTTGACTTGGATGTGGAAAAAATCGCCCAAGCGGTTACCCCCAGGACCCGCGTGATCATCCTCAACTCTCCCTGCAACCCCACTGGAGCAGTGGCCAGCCGAGAGGCTCTGGAACAGCTGGCCAAGTTGGCGGAAGAACACGATCTGGTGGTCCTGGCTGACGAGGTGTATAAGCACATCCTCTTTGACGGCCTCACATATACAGGCTTTGCTACACTGCCTGGAATGCAGGAGCGCACCTTAGTGGTAGACAGTCTCTCTAAAACATACGCCATGACCGGATGGCGGATCGGCTACGGAGCAGGCCCTCAGGAGCTGGTTCAGAACATGATCAAGCTGCAGGAAAATGTCTGCGCCTGTGCCGCCACCCCCTGTCAGTATGCCGCTGTGGAGGCGCTGGAGGGGCCCCAGGATCACCTGGACTATATGGTCAAACAGTACCGGATTCGGCGGGACTATGTTATGGAGCGAATCAAAGGCATTCCAGGCCTCTCCTGTCATACCCCCGGCGGCACCTTCTATGCCTTCATTGATATCCAGGCACTGGGCATGTCCAGCGAAGAGTTTGCTATCAAGCTTCTGGAGGCGGAGCAGGTGGTGATCGTTCCGGGCAGCGCCTTCGGAGAATTTGGGGAGGGCTACATCCGCCTTTCTTACGCCGCCTCTATGGAAGACCTTCGCCAGGGGCTGGATAAAATAGAGGCATTTGTCCGAAGCCTCCGCTGAGGGCGCCGCTATGTGTGAGATCAATGGTGAACGGCTTCTCAGCCGGATTCAGACGCTGGGACGCATCGGTTTTCAGGATAAGACCGGCACCACCCGCCTCTCCTATTCACCGGAGTATCAGGAGGGCCGGAGGCTGGTTGAAGGCTGGATGAGAGAAGCGGGGCTTCAGACACAGGTGGACCCGGTAGGCAATTTGACCGGACGGACCCCCGGGAAGGGCCCGCGGCTCTGCATCGGCTCTCATCTGGACACAGTTCCCGGCGGAGGAATGTATGACGGCGCTTACGGCGTTCTGGCCGGAATTGAGTGCGTACAGAGTCTGAAGGAAGCGGGATATGCCAGCCGCCGCCCTCTCGAGGTCGTGGGGTTCATTGAAGAAGAAGGCAATGTAATCGGCGGAACCTTCGGCAGCAAAGCTTTTGCCGGCGTGCCTGTGGATGCCGCCATGGAGCCTAACATGGCCCAGCATGGCCTGACGCCGGAGCAGGTATCCGCCAGCCGCCGGCGCGGACAGGACTACCGCTGCTATCTGGAGCTGCATATCGAGCAGGGCGGAACACTGGAACAGGAAGGCCTTCAGATCGGAATCGCCCATGGGATCGTGGGCATCCTCCGGTATCGAATGCGGGTGGAGGGCTTTGCCAATCATGCGGGCAGCACCGCCATGTCCCTTCGGGACGACGCTCTGGTCAAAACCTGCCGGATGATCCCCTGGCTGATGGACCGGGTGACAGAGACTTCCCCAGAGCTGGTATGCACTGTGGGTACCCTCCAGGTATTTCCCGGAGCGGTCAACGTAATCCCCGGGCGGGTGGAATTTATTGTAGAGCTGCGGGGCCCCCGCATGGAGGTCATGGACCGGCTGATCCAGGCGTTTTTCCAACAGTTCCAGGCCCAGGGCCTCACTGGAGAGGAGTACATCCGGCAGTCCCCCACTCTGTGCAGTCCCGCTCTCATTGAGGAGAGCCGCCGTCTGTGCCAAGCCCTGAATTTCAGCAGCCGTGATATGTTCAGCGGCGCCGGCCACGATCTGATCAATATGGCCCAGATCACTCCGTCCATGCTCCTGTTCATCCCCAGCCGAAAGGGGATCAGCCACTCCATCCAGGAGTACAGCGCCCCGGCCGATCTGGTTCGCGGGGCCCAGCTTCTGCTGGAGCTGGTCAAAACTTTGGATCAAAAGGAGGGCGCACTTTGAAAATCAAGATCATCAACCCCAACATCACTCAGTCCATGACGGATAGTGTGGCCCGTCTGGCCCGCCGTGTGGCCCGCCCCGACACACAGGTGTGGGCGGTGAGCCCTGAGACCGGTCCGGACAGCATCGAGACCTTTACGGACGAGTATCTGGCCGTCCCAGGTGTCCTGAAAGAGGTCATCCGAGGAGACCGGGAGGAAAACGCCGACGCATTTATCATTGCCTGCTTTGGCGACCCCGGGCTTCAGGCCGCCCGAGAGGTCACCGCTAAACCGGTACTGGGAATCTGCGAATCAGCTATCACGGCGGCCAAATTCATTGCCCCGTATTTCTCCATTGTGTCGGTGCTGACCCGCTCCCGTAAAGTGACGGAAGACGTGGTATCCAGCTACGGAGCGGAGAAATTCTGCCGGTCCATCCGCTCCACAGATCTGAGCGTGCTAGAGTTCGGGCGAGACCCGGAACGGGGACTGGCCGCCTTGGCCCATCAGGGAGAGCTGGCCGTCCGGGAGGACGGCGCCGAGTGCATCCTGCTGGGGTGCGCTGGCTTTGTGGATTTCGTGGAAGATCTGAGTCAAAAATTAGGCGTCCCTGTCTTGGACGGGGTGATGCCCGCCGTCAAATTTGCAGAGGCCATGGTGGATATGCGCCTGACCACCAGCAAGGTATCCACCTGGGGCTACCCGGAAAATAAGGAGATCGTGGGCCTCCCCATGTTCACCAAAGAGGACTTGACATTTTAGGAGGAACAGCTATGCGTACACTGATCAAAGGCGGGACCATCGTTACCGCTGAGCAGGAATTCCATGGTGACATTCTGGTGGAGGGCGAGACGATCCGGGCCATCGGAACGGATTTAGGACAGGATGCCGACTATATTCTGGATGCCTCCGGCAAGTATGTTTTTCCCGGCGGCGTGGACCAGCATACCCACTTCTCCGCCCTGTGCAATGTAGGCGACCGGGACACGGCGGGCTACGAAACCACCGACTCGGCCATCGTGGGCGGAACCACCACCATCGTGGATTTCGCGCCCCAGGACCCGGACCAGGGGCTGTTGGATTCCATAGACTACCGCATCAACGTGAGGGCAAAAGACAAGGCCTGTGTGGACTTCGCGCTCCACGCCATGGTGACGTATATCATGGACAGCATCTTTGACGAAATCCAGGCTTTCCCGGAGCGCGGCATCTCCAGCATCAAGATCTTTATGGCGTATAATGGGTCCCCCCTCCATGTAGACGACGGAACGTTTTTCCGGATTCTGGAGAAAAGCCGGGAAGTGGGCGCCACTGTGTTTGTCCACGCGGAAAACGGAGAAATTCTGAATTTCCTCCGCAGTGAGTGCGTCAAACAGGGACAGCTGACCCCCCATTACCATTACGTCTCCCGTCCTCCTTTTACCGAAGCGGAAGCGGTACGCCGTGCAATTTACCTGGCTGGTCAGACGGATACTCCTCTGTATATCGCCCATATGACCTGCCGGGAAGCCTTGGCGCAGCTTCAGGCCGCTAAGGGCACCGGTCAGCGGGTCTACGGAGAAACTTGTACTCACTACCTCACCACCACAAAAGAGGTGCTGGACAATCCGGACTTCAATGAAGCGGCGAAATTTGTCTGCTCCCCCGCCCTGCGGGACCAAGAAGACTGCGAAGCCCTTTGGGCCGCACTGGACAGCGGACTGCTGACGGCGGTCTCCTCCGATCACTGCGGCATTGATGTGGCCGAATTAAAGCAGGCTGGCCGGAATGACTTTACCCAGATTCCCAATGGCTCCCCCGGAGCCGGAGACCGGTTCCATATGGTGTGGACCGAGGGCGTGTGTACCGGAAAAATTTCTCGGCAGAAATTTGTGGATGTGATTGCCACTCTGCCCGCAAAAATCAACGGCATCTATCCCCGAAAGGGCACGCTGGCCGTGGGGTCCGACGCGGACATCGTCATCTTCGACCCCAGCTATGAGGGGCAGATTCATCTGGCCGACAATCCCAACGGGGTGGACTACAACATCTATGAGGGCCGCCGTCAGTCCGGCCGGGTGGAGACTGTACTGCTACGGGGCAGCGTAGTAGTGGAAAACGCCAAATTTGTGGGTCGTTACGGCCAGGGGCAGTTTATTCCCGCCAAGATGTACGGTTCCTGCTATGAGGGCCGCAGGTAATCTTTGTGCATTCCGGAAAGGGCGGCGGGTCGGCAGTTCTGAGAGGAGGCCACGCATTTCGTGGAGCAGAGGGAGAAAGGAGGGAGCATATTACAGAACGCGGCGGCCGGATTTTCCGAATTTTGTAAATCTAGGAAAATGGAAGTGAAATAGCGCAGAATAATCAATAAGGAGGTCTATCTTATGGATACCACATTTGGCGTGCTATGTCTCATTCCCCCAATTGTTGCTATTGTTCTGGCACTAGTTACAAAGCAAACTGTCTTTTCCCTTTTTGTGGCTGTTTGGCTAGGCTCCACCATGATCAACGGGTATAATCCACTGGTGGGATTCGTCAAGATCATCTCTGACTACGTGATGCCCTCCCTCAGCGGAAACGCATCTCTGATCGTACTGGTCACCCTGTCTGGCGGCATGATTGCCATGCTTCGGAAAACAGGCGCGGCAAACGCCTTTGCAACCCGGGTCACCAAAATCATCAACACCGCAAAAAAAGGACAGATCGTCACCTGCCTGAGCGCCTTCATCTTCTGCTACACGGAGCCTTGCCTGATGCTGGGCACGATCATGCGCCCGGTCACCGACACCGTGCGGGTCTCCCGGGCCAAGTTGTCCTATATTCTGGACTCCATGGGCTGTAACCTGGCGGCCCTGTCCCCCATCAGCAGCTACGGCCCCTTCATCACTGGCTTGATTGCCGCAGAGCTGGCTGCCGCCGGCATCAGCGGCAACGAGTGGGGGATCTGGCTGGAGATGCTGCCCTTTAACCTGTACGGCATCTTCGCCATGATCACTGTGCTGATTGTCGCCGCCTTCAGCCTGAATTTTGGTCCCATGTACAAGGAGGAGCGGCGTGCCCGGGAGACCGGAAAGCTCCTGGCTGACGGCGTGGAACCCTTGGTCCCCGAGGTAAAGGAAGAACTGCCCAAGGGATATAATCTGACCCTGTGGAACTTTATCATTCCTATTGTGTGTCTCTTTGCCTCCCTGTTTGCCACAATCTTCTGGAGCGGCGACATCGTCAACAATGGTCTGGTGGGCTCGTTCCGGAACGCCAACATCACTCTGGCCATCTGCATCGCTTTCATGGGCGGCGGCGTGGGCGCCGGCATCGTAGGCGTGGCCACCAAGCTGTTCTCCGTCACCAAGGCCTTCGGCACCTTCCTGGACGGCATGGCCGAGCTGATCAGCGTCCCCTTCATCCTGGTGGCCGCTTGGTCTCTGGGTGACATCGTGGATCAGATGGGCACCAGCGAGTTCCTCATTCACATTGTGGAGAACTATCTGACTCCCGGCATGGTCCCCGCCCTGATCTTCCTGTTTGGTGCGCTGATCTCCTTCGCTACCGGCTCTTCCTGGGGCGTATGGTCCATTATGATGCCCATCGCATTCCCCATGGCGGTGGCCTTCGACATCTCCATTCCCTATGTGGTGGCCTCTGTTATCGGCGGCGGCCTGTTCGGCGACCAGTGCTCCCCCATTTCTGACACCACCGTTCTCTCTTCCACCGGCGCGTCCTGCAATCATATTGTCCACGTTATGACACAGCTGCCCTATGGCATCACAGTGGGCGTGTGTGCGTTCATCGGCTTTGTGTTTGGCGGTCTGTCTGGTCAGTATGTGGTCAGCATTGCGGTGACCGGCGTACTGGTTGTAATCGCTCTGTTCGCGTTGACGCAGCTGACCAAGATGCGCTATCCTGAAAAAGTCCACTGACCCCTATTTCTGTGCCATAAGGAGAACATTATGAAGAAGATCGATAAACTGGTATGCGCCCCCCATTTCTACACTATGGAAGGAGAGGGCGTGGGCTATCGGGCCAATGCGGCCATGGCTGTGGACTGCGGCAAGATCCTGGAGGTAGGTCCTCGAGACGACCTCTTCTCCCGCTATCTTCCCGAAGAAGTCATTGAGCTCAAGCACCACATGGTACTTCCCGGTTTCATTGACGGCCATATGCACACCGCCTGCAACATCATGCGTGGTCTGGCTCAGGATACCAACAGCTGGATGATGTTCGGCCTGCAGCCCTTTGACAATGCCGTCAACGATGAGGAACGGGATGCGGGCAGCCGGGTAGCCATTCTGGAGGCAATTCGGGCCGGTACCACCACCTTAGGGGACTATGAGTCCAAAATGGAAAATGTGTGCGCTTTTATTGAGAAGGTAGGTGCCCGCGGAAACATCGCCCAGACCATCCGCGCCGCCAAGCGCCGGGTTTACAAGCCCGGGGAGCTCTATGAGTTTGACGACGACATGGGCGAAGAAAGCCTGAACCGCAACCTAGCTCTCTACGACGCCTGGAACGGAAAAGCAAACGGCCGCATCAAAATTCTCTTTGGCCCCCAGGGCGCCGATTTTGTCAGTCCAGAAATGCTCTTGAAGATCCAAAAGGCCGTAAAAGAGCGGGGTTCCAAGATCCACATGCACGTACAGCAGGGGGACCGTGAGACATATCAGATCGTCCAGCGTTACGGCAAGCGGCCTACGGAGTTTCTGGATTCCCTGGGATACCTGGATGAGTCCCTGATTGCAGTGCATCTCACCGACTGCAGCGACGAGGAGGCCGCCTTGATCGCCAAGCGCGGAGCCTCTATGATCGTAAATCCGGGCTCCATCGGCATCATCGATGGAATCGTCTGTCCCAGCGTAGTGTTCCAGGAGGCAGGGGGCAACGTGGCCCTAGGCTCTGACCAGGCGCCCGGCAATAACTGCCACAACATCATTAACGAGATGAAGAACGTCTGTCTGTTCAATAAAATCAAGTACCAAAACCCGGAGATCATGCCCGCCTGGAAAGCGCTGCGCATGGCCACGATCGAAGGGGCCAGAGCAATTGGTCTGGGGAATACGGTAGGCTCTCTGGAGGTCGGAAAGCAGGCGGACTTTATCGCCATCGACTTGAACTGTCCCTCTATGCTTCCCATTTACACGTATCCCATGCGGAACATGGTTCCCAATCTGGTATACAGTGCCCGCGGCTGTGAGGTGGCTCTGGCCGCGGTGGACGGCGAGATCATCATGCAGGACGGCAAGTTTACCCGCATCAACGCCGAGGACTACCTGGCCGCCATTCCCCAATATCCCGACGACATCGGCCGGCGCGCCGCCAAGGAGTTCTTCGAAATCGACGGCACCAACGCTCATTTCATGCGGGAAGACAAATTGTAACGCATCTCTGTTATCACATCCAAATCCTTCCTTTCTTTCATGCCGGAGGGCCTGGGGCAAATGGCTCCGGGTCCTCCGGCACTCTCTGTGCCGCGCCGCACCTCTTTTGAGCTGTACGGCGGTACCCCCACAATGGATTTGATCGGGAGGCGAGATCCATGCTTCAAGCGCATCCGGAAACAGGGCGTGAGCGGCCGCCGATCGTGGTCCTGCTGCGGCTGTCCTGGCCCGCAATTCTGGAACAACTGCTTTTGACAGCAGCCAACTACATAGACACGGCTATGGTGGGCTCTCTGGGGACAAATGCCACCGCTTCCGTGGCAATCAACTCCTCTGTGTGTTTTCTCCTGTTGGGACTGTTCGCGGCAGCCGGCGTGGGGTACTCGGTTCAGGTGGCCCACGCACTGGGTGGGAACGATCAAATACGGGCTCGGACAGCGGCCCACCAGGCAGCGACCGGAGGACTTCTGATCGGCTTGGGGGCCGCTCTGTGCATACTTCCCCTCTCCCGATTCATTCCCCAATGGCTGGGAGCCGAGGCCGCGATCCTACCGGATGCGCGGCGCTACCTGTTCTTCTATGGAATGGGCCTTCCCCTCCAGTCGCTGCTGGCGGTGTTGTCGGCGGTGCTCCGCTGCTCCGGAGATACACGAACCCCCCTGCTGTTCAATGCGGGCGCCAATGTCCTAAACTTGTGCTTCAACTTCCTATTCATTTTCCCTACACGCGATGTGGTCATTTGGAACCAGACGTTTTCCTTCTGGGGCGCCAGTCTGGGTGTGAGCGGAGCCGCAATCGGGACTGCCCTGTCCAACGGACTTATGGGCCTCTCCCTAATGGTCTACATGACGCTTCACAAAAGCACCCTTCAACTGGTGCCGGACGGCCCCTACTGTCCTCAGCCGGCGGTCGTCCGCAGAGCGTTGTCTCTGGGCACCCCTGTCTTTCTGGAACGCGCCTGCTTCAGCTGCGGTCAGTTGTTCATGACCCGTCTGGTGACAAGTTTGGGAAATGTCTCTCT
>CAMMCS010000083.1 GCA_946494635.1 uncultured Oscillibacter sp.
CCGGCTTCCTGGTGTGCGGGGACTGCGGGGCCCCCATGTTCTCCCTGAGCCGCAGCGACCTGAAAAGCGCCTACACCTGCGGCACCTACCACCGCCGGGGCTTGAAGGGCTGCACCAGCCACCACATCCGGGCCGACAAGCTGGACGAGCTGCTGAAAGCCTACGTCCGGCAGGTGATGGATCACTCGGCAGACATGCTGGAGCGGCTCAACGAGGACCTGGCCCGGGAGCAGGAGGACGTGGCGGAGACGGAGCAGAGCGCCGACCGCCTGGCGGAGGTGCTCTCTGACCTCCAGGAGGAGCTGAAGGTCACCAAGCGCCAGCGCATCCGGGATCTGATGAAGCACCCGGACCAGGAGGACATCCTGGAGCAGACCTACGACGAGCTGGAGGGGGACCTGCAAAAAAGGATCGAGGGCATCGGTCACCAGATCGAGCTGCTCTCCGACAAGCGAAACACCATCATCCGGGTGAACCGGGCGGCCAGGACGGCCATGGAGGTGTTCCAGGACATCCTCAATAAAGAGCGGCTGGAACGCCGGGACCTGGAGCTCATCATTCAGAAGATCAAGGTCTATGAGGGCCGGCTGGAGATCCAGCTCCAGGCGGACGTGGACAGCATCCTGCGCAGCGGGACGCTGTCGGAGGGCGCGGCGGAGGAAGCCGCCGTGGCCGCCATGGCCGAGGTTCCGGAGGGTACCGTAAATTTTAAGCCAGGCATGGGACATATCTCACCTGTCACCATCGTCCAGGAGGCAAAACAGCATCCGGACAAGGTGTTCCATGCCAATGTTATCAGTGACGGCGACCCCCTGGAGATCTACACCAGCCGGGAGGGCGAAGTGATTTTCAAGAAATACTCTCTGCTGGGCGGCGTGGAGGACTTTGCCGCAGAGCTCTGCGAAACCATGAGCCGGTCTACCGGCAGCGTCTGTGCCGTCACGGACCGGGACACGGTCATCGCCGTGGCCGGCGGCGGCAAGCGGGAGCTGCTGGGCAAGCGGATCACGCCGGAGCTGGAACAGATCATGGAGGGCCGGAAGATCTACCAGTCCGCCGGCGAGGGCCAGGCCGTCCGGGTGACGGAGAGCTCTGACAGTCTCCGGGCCACCGTGGCCGCCCCCATACTGGCGGAGGGGGACCTGCTGGGGCTGGTGCTGTTCATCTCCAGCGACTCCGCCGCCGTTTCCGGCGACACGGAGTACAAGCTGGCGCAGACCATCGCCGCTTTCCTGGGACGGCACATGGAGGCCTGAGCAATTCCACGCGGCGCGCAGGCGCGGACACCCGGCCGGGTTTCCGCGCCTTTTCTGGCATGAGACGGCAAAAATCCGATATGCTGATGGCAAAGATGCATTTTGGAAGGAGTGATCCCATGCCCGTCTCCCAGTGGGCCGCCCGGATCGACCAGCTGGTCTGGGGGCCCTGGATGCTGGCGCTGCTGGTGGGCACCGGCGCCTTTCTCACCCTGCGCACCCGCTTTCTCCCCTGGCGGAACCTAGGCTGGGCGCTGAAAAGCACCTTCAGCCGGGAGGCCCGGTCCGCCGGAGAGGGCGGAGAGGTCTCCCCCCTCTCCGCCCTGATGACCACCCTGGCCGCCACCATCGGCACCGGCAACATCGCCGGCGTGGCCACAGCCCTGGTGGCCGGCGGCCCCGGCGCCCTGGTGTGGATGGAGCTCTCCGCCCTGCTGGGCCTGTCCTCCAAGTGTGCGGAGTGCCTGCTGGCGGTAAAATACCGGCGGAAAACTGGCCAGGGGGAGTTCCGGGGCGGGCCCATGTACACCATGCGCTGCGGCCTCCGGCAGCGGCGCCTGGGGGCTGCCCTGGCGTTTTTCTTTGCCGTCTCCACGGTGCTGGCCTCCCTGGGGATGGGGAATATGGCCCAGTCCAACTCCGTGGCGGCGGCGCTTGCGGGGAGCTTCGGCGTCCCTGCCCGGATCACCGGCGCCGCGACGGCTGTCCTGGCCCTGGCCGTCATCCTGGGCGGCATCCGGCGGATCGCCCGGGTAGCCGGCGTGGTGGTGCCCTTTATGGCGGCGCTGTATCTGCTGGCGGGCCTGGCGGTGCTGCTGGGACGTCTCCCCGCCCTGCCCGGGGCCGTCGCCCAGATCCTCCGCCTGGCCGTCTCTCCCGCCGCGGCAGCGGGAGGCGCCGCAGGGACCATCACCGCCTCCATCCTGGATGCCGCCCGCTGGGGAATCGCCCGGGGTTGCTTCTCCAATGAGGCGGGCATGGGCTCCGCCGCCATTCCGGCGGCCTCTGCCGCCTCTTCCAGCCCTGCCCGGCAGGGCTATCTCAACATGACCGGCACCGTGGTGGACACCCTGGTGGTCTGCACCGTCACAGGGCTCTGCATCTGCGCCTCCGGCGTGCTGGGGGCCACGGACGCCTCCGGCGCCCCGATAAACGGTGCCGCCCTCACCTCCCTTGCCTTCCAGACCGTGCTGGGCCCCCTGGGGGGCCTGCTGGTGGATGTGTGCATCGCCCTGTTCGCCTTTTCCACCATCCTGGGCTGGGCCTATTACGGGGAGACCGCCCTGGCCTATCTCACCGGCGGCCGGGGGCTTCTCCCCTACCGGCTGGTCTATGCCCTGGCGGCCTATATCGGCGCTGTGGAGAGCCTGGAGCTGGTGTGGAACCTCTCCGACATCTTCAACGCCCTGATGGCGGTGCCCAACCTGGTCTGCCTCCTGCTGCTCTCCGGCACCGCCGCCAGGGAGCTGCGGGCCTTCCAGCCGGTGATCCGCCGGGAGCGGCGCAAAGTGCCCCGGCGGAGACGCTGAGTCCCGCCCTTGCATCCATACGTCAAATGCGCTATGCTGGGGCCAGGAGGTGGCGGATATGCCCAAGGAGGATCAGAAGGACTTCAACGCCATGCTGCACCAGCCGCGGGATATGCCCAAAATTCAGGTAGTTTCAGATCCCCGCACCATCGCGAAATACGGCGGCAGCCGGATGCTCCTGGCGCCGTCCCTGGCCTATGACGCCGCCATGCGGGCCGTCCCCTTCGGCAAGGTCACCACGGCGGGGGAAATCCGGGCCCACCTGGCCCGGCAGCACCAGGCGGACTTCACCGACCCCATGACGGCAGGCATCTTCATCTCCATCGCCGCCTGGGCCAGCTTCCAGCGGCCGGAGCGGGACACCCCCTACTGGCGGATCCTGAAGGCCGGCGGAGAGCTGAATGAGAAGTACCCCGGCGGCATCCCCGCCCAGCGGGCGCTGCTGGAGGCGGAGGGCCACACCGTGGTCTCCCGGGGGCGGACCCGGCTGCGGTGGTTCGTCCGGGACTACGAACAGGCGCTGTTCTCCCTGCCGAAGTGAGGAAACAGGCGGATTTCGTGAATTTTTTCCCCGGGGAGTTGCTTTTTTTCAGTTTGGTGGTAAGATAAGGTTCGGAAAAAATTTTCATGCAAAGGACTTGATACCATGACCAAGATCGACATCGTCTCCGGCTTCCTGGGGGCCGGCAAGACCACCCTCATCAAGAAGCTGCTGGCGGAGGCCTTCCCCGGCGAGAAGCTGGTGCTCATCGAGAACGAGTTCGGCGAGATCAGCATCGACGGCGGCTTCCTGAAGGAGTCCGGCGTCCAGATCAGCGAGATGTCCGCCGGGTGCATCTGCTGCTCCCTGGTGGGGGACTTCCACAAGGCCCTGAAGGACGTGCAGGCCCAGTTCCACCCGGACCGCATCCTCATCGAGCCCTCCGGCGTGGGCAAGCTGTCCGACGTGATCGTGGCGGTGCAGAACACCGCCGACGAGACCGACGACATGAAGCTGAACAGCTTCGTCACCGTGGCGGACGCCACCAAGGTGAAGGTCTACATGAAGAACTTCGGCGAGTTCTACAACAACCAGATCGAGTCCGCCGGCACCATCATCCTCTCCCGGACCCAGAAGCTGAGCCAGGAGAAGCTGGAGTCCGCCGTGGCCATGCTGCGGGAGAAGAACCCCGACGCCGCCATCCTCACCACCCCCTGGGACCAGCTGGACGGCAAGACCATCCTGGCGGCCATCGAGAAGGTGTCCCTGGCGGATGAGCTGCTGGAGAAGATGCGGGCCGAGCACGCCGCCGACGAGGCGGAGCACGAGCATGAGCATCACCACCACGACCATGACCATGAGCATGAGCACGAGCACCATCATGACCATGACCACGAGGAGCACGAGCACCATCACGATCATGATGACCACGACCATCATCACGACCACGAGCACGAGGGACATGAGCATCACCACCATGACCACGACCACGAGTGCGACGACCCCAGCTGCTCCTGCCACCACCATCACCACCACGCCGACGAGGTGTTCACCTCCTGGGGCAGGGAGACCCCCAAGGTGTTCAGCCAGGCGGATATCCAGCGGATCCTCACGGCCCTGGACTCCGGCGGCTACGGCAGGATCCTGCGGGCCAAGGGCATCGTCAACGGCGAGGGCGGAGCGTGGATCGAGTTCGACTTCGTGCCGGAGGAGCACGAGATCCGGGCGGGCCACCCCGACTACACCGGCCGGCTGTGCGTCATCGGCGCCGAGCTGCAAGAGGACAAGCTCTCCCAGCTCTTCGGCCTGTGAGCCCTTTTCTTGAAAGGCTGTAACGACACTTGATTTTGCGCAGCAAAATCTTAGTGGAGTACGTCCCCGAAGGGGGAAAAGAGCCAAACGAACTCTAGCGCGCTACGGGGCCTGGTGGTCAGCCGGGTGCGGTGCCCGGTGACGAAGGATAGCCGAGATCGAAGGCTCGTTTTCCCTCCGCCCGGGCCGCCGTTCCGCGTATTTTACCCGAAAGGAAACGCACGTTACAATGGCAGACATTCCTGTTTATCTGGTGGCCGGCTTTCTGGACGCCGGCAAGACCAATTTCATCAACGGCATCCTGGAGGACGGCTTCGCCCGCCAGGATCCCACCCTGCTGCTCTGCTGTGAGGAGGGCGAGGAGGAATACGAGAAGAACGCCCTGGACAATGTGACGGTCATCCCCATCGAGGATGAGGAGGACCTGAAGTGCTCCTACCTGAAGGAGCTGGAGAAGAAATACCGCCCCAAGCAGGTGCTGATCGAGTACAACGGCATGTGGCAGATGGAGCGGCTGTACCGGGAGGTGCTGCCCGCCAACTGGGTGCTGTACCAGATCATGACCTTCGTCTACGCCCCCACCTTTGAAATGTACGCCAAGAACATGGGCCAGCTGATGATGGAGAAGATCACCAACGCGGACATGCTGGTGTTCAACCGCTGCACCCCGGAGCTGCGGGACGCCCTGCGCAAGCGGAATCTGCGGATGGTGAACCGCCGGGCGGACATCTACCTGGAGATGGAGGACGGCACCAGCGAGGACTACCTCACCGGCGACGAGTGCCCCTTTGACCTGAGCCAGGATCTGATCGACGTGCCGGACGACGACTTCGGCGTCTGGTATGTGGACGTCATGGACCACCCGGACCGCTGGGCGGGCAAGATGGTCCACATGAAGCTCATCATGTGCCACTCCAAGAAGTATCCGGGCATCCACTGCCCCGGCCGCTTCGTGATGACCTGCTGCGAGAACGACATCCAGTTCATGGGCCTCATCGCCAAGGGCATGAACCTGAACCAGTACCAGAACCGGGACTGGATCGAGGTCACCGGCCGGATGGCGGTGGAGAACCACGCCGCCTACAAGGGCAAGGGGCCGGTGCTGCACGTCATCTCCATCGGTCCGTGTGAGAAGCCCGCACAGGAGGTCGTGACGTTCTGATCTTAAAGAGGGGACTTTGTCCCCCCTTTAGATTCCCCCTCACCAGTCTGCGGACTGGTGTGTGCGCCCAAGGCGCACGAGTCAAAGTATTTTCGGCAGGCGCATGTCCTGCCGAAAATGGATTTGAATTTTGTTAAAATCCGATACAATTTGTATAATTTTCTCAAAAAGCTCCCCTCTGTTGTCAAGCAGAGGGGAGCTTTGTCGGATGCGGGTTGGGGTTTGCTGTCCGGGCGGGGCGGTCAGGGGGCGCTCTGTCCGGACGGATCACCCGCCGGGTGGAAGTGGTTCCACACCGCCTGGGCTGCGGGCCGGGGCACCACGGCGGCCAGGGTCTCCACATCCGCCTCCCGGATGGCCTTGATGGTGCCGAAGTGCTTGCGCAGCTCCGCCCGCCGCTTGGGGCCCACGCCGGGGATGTCGTCCAGGGCGGAGCGGGTGGCGCTTTTGCTGTGGCTCTCGTGGTGGTAGGTGATGGCGAAGCGGTGGGTCTCCTCCTGGATCTGGCCGATGAGGGAGAACACCGCCTGCTGGGTGACAATTCCGATCTCCCGGCCCTCCGGCGTCACCAGGGCCCGGGTGCGGTGGCGGTCGTCCTTCACCATGCCGAAGATGGGCACGTCCACGCCGAACTCCCGGGCCACCGTCTGGGCCGCCCGGGCGTGGGTCTCGCCGCCGTCGATCAGAAACACGTCCGGCAGGGGCAGGAACTTCTCGTCCCCGTCCGCCGCCCGCTGGAGCCGGCGGCGCAGCACCTCCTGCATGGAGGCGTAGTCGTCCGGGTGGCCCTCCAGGGACTGGATGCGGAACCGGCGGTAGGCGGACTTCAAAGGCCGGGTGCCGCTGTACACCACCATGGAGGCCACAATGTCGCTTCTGCCGGTGTTGGAGATGTCGAAGGACTCCATCCGCTTTGGGGGCGCCGGCAGGTTCAGCATCTTCCCCAGCAGCTCCAACGTATAGGCGGTGCGCTCCTCGGCGGTGGTGGCCCGCTCCGCCTCCTCCCGGGCGTTCCGCTCCGCCATGGCCCGCAGCTCCGCCTTCTCCCCCCGCTGGGGCACGTGGACCCACACCTTGTGGCCCGCCCGCCGGGTCAGGACCTCGGAGAGCTCGGCGCAGTCCTCCGTCTCAAAGGGCAGCAGGATCTCGTGGGGCAGGATGGCCCGGGGCAGGTAATACTGGGCCGTCAGGGCGGAGAGCATCTCCGCCTCCGTCTCCTCGTTGGGGGCGTTGAAGAGCTCCGTCTCCCGGCCTGCCAGGCTGCCCTCCTCCATGTGGAGGATGGCGTAGCAGCACTTGCCGGAGCCCCGGTACAGCCCCCAGATGTCCGTGTCCGCGCAGAGGCCGGCGATGACCGTCTGCTTCTTCCCCAATGCGCCGATGGCGCTGATCCGGTCCCGGAGCAGGGCCGCCTGCTCGAAGTGGAGGGCCTCCGCCTCCGCCTCCATCTCGGCGGTCATGTCCCGGAGGAGCTGCTTGCTCTTTCCCTCCAGCAGCTGCACCGCCTGCTCGATCCGGCGATTGTACTCCTCCGCCGTCATCTCCGGGCGGCAGAAGCCGTCGCACCGGCCCATGTGGAAGTTCAGGCAGGGCCGCTCCGCCCCGATGTCCCGGGGGAACCTGCGGCTGCAGGTGGGCAGCCGCAGGGCGGACAGCACCGCATCCAGGGCCTGCCGGGTCTCGAACCGGCCGCCGAAGGGGCCGAAATACCGGGCGCCGTCCTGGGCCATCTTGTTCACCAGAGAAAACCGGGGATACGCCTCCCTGGACAGGCGGACAAAGGGGTATCCCTTGTCGTCCTTCAGCAGGATGTTGTAGCGGGGCATGTGCCGCTTGATCAGGGAGTTCTCCAGCACCAGGGCCTCGAACTCGCTGGTGACAAAGATGGTGTCGAACCGGTCCACCTGAGAGACCATGTTCCTCGTCTTGGCGGTGTGGGCGGCGCTGTCCTGAAAATACTGGCTGACGCGGTTTTTCAGCTTTTTGGCCTTGCCCACATAGATGACCTTGCCTGTCTTGTCCATCATCAGATAGACGCCGGGTACCAGCGGCAGGTCATTGGCCTTTTCCCGCAGCTCCTCTTTTGTCATGCTTCCCGCCTCCCCGATAAAAGAGACACGGCCTTGCTTGCCGCAGGGCCGTGCAGAGGGTTTCCATATAAATGGGATATTTTACTCGCCGAAGTTGTCCTTCACCAGATCCACCAGCGCCTCGACGGCCTCTTTCTCATCGGTGCCGTCAGCGATCAGGGTAATGGTGGTTCCCTTTACAATGCCCAGGGACAGAACGCCCAGCAGGCTCTTGGCGTTCACACGGCGGTCCTCCTTCTCCACCCAGATGCCGCTCTTGAATTCATTTGCCTTCTGGATAAAGAACGTGGCCGGCCGCGCATGCAGACCCACCTCATTGTTCACAGTAATTTCCTGTGTGTACATGATCCAGCTCTCCTTTTCTATACCAAGTCAACCAGGTTCGTTCCAACAGCTTTGCGCAGCAGATGACGATTTTCTAGTATTATCATACCCGGTTTTCCTCTGACAGTCAACGGCGTTTTTCACAAACATTTAAAAATTTCCTCTGAACCGCAACACTCTTTTTTCGTTTTTTTGCCACAATTCTTCATTTTTTCTGCTCCTCCGGCAGGATTTCATTCCTTTTTTCAGGAGACGCAAAAAACAGGAAGAGGAGGAGCGCCCTGGCCGGACGCCCCTCCCGGATATCCTGGAATCAATAGTTCTCCGCCTTGATCTGGAAATAGGCCTGGGGATGCTTGCACACCGGGCACACCGCCG
>CAMMCS010000084.1 GCA_946494635.1 uncultured Oscillibacter sp.
CCGAGGGGAAGAAGGACCGGCAGGTGGGGCCGAAGGGGTTGTAAAACCACAGGGACTCCGCCACGTCCGGCAGCCGGTTGCCGGCGATGGCCCAGTCGGCGATGTCATAGTGGATCTGCTCGGGCCGCATGTTGTAGATGTTCTGGGGGTTGTAGGCGCTGCCCTCGGTCTCGCTGGCGCAGACGAACTGGTAGGGCTGGAAGATGATGTTGCGGATGCTGCCCTGTCCGACACGGGCGTACTCGCCGCCCTTGGCATGTACCCGGTTCATCACCACGCCGGCCACAGCCTTCATGCCGTTCTCACCCTCTCCGCCCGCCTCGCACTGGATCAGGCGCGCCAGCAGCTCCCGGTCGGAATATGCCATTGGTCCATCACTCCTCTGTCGGGGCCTGCCATACATGCCGAACGCCGGGCCGGCGACGCGCCGCCGGTCAGGACGTTTCACCCTCAGGATATGCAAATACGCCGCCGGGAGTGCCGGCGGCGTATTGGATTCCCGCGGAAAGCGGCGGGGGGCGGGTCCTCGTCACCCGGCGTCCCGCAGTTTTTGGAGGGCCTCCTCCTGCGTGGGTACGAAGAAGAAGTCATGGCCCCGGTTGGACTCCCGGATGAAGTCCCGCAGCGGCTTGCTGGTATATCCGGTGTAGTCGCCGTAGATGGCCGCTTTGAACCGGTAGTTGATGAACTTCTGCAGGATCTCCCCCGCGACGCCGGTGCTGAGGATGAAAAAATCCCCGCACAGCGCCTCCTTGCCGATGGCCAGCCGGGAGATCCCCGTCTCATACCGGATGGACATGGCCAGGTCCAGGGCAGCGGCCGCGTCTTTGATCCGCGCCCCGCCGCCTGGGATCACGGCGATGCGCACCCCATCCCGTTCCAGGATCTCGTATTGCATCCAATCACCTCCTGTGGGATCCGGATTTTTTCATCTCCGCCGGGCGGAGACGCGACACCGGCGGCAGCGAGGCGCTGCCGCCGGTGTGTTTTGCAGGCGCTCACGCCCTCGGCCCCCGCTGCTCCGCGATGGCCTGGCGGAACATCTCCTCCGCTTTGCAGATGGAGGCCTCCAGCGAGTACTGCCTGGCGTGGTCGGCGTAGCGGCGCTCCATCTCCCGCCGCTCCTCCGGGTGCTCGATCCACCAGTCGATGCGCTCCGCCAGGGCATCCGTGTCCCCGGCGGGGAACAGGCTCCGCCCGTCCAGGGCGAACTGGGGCGTGGCGGACCGGGGGGAGTCGGCGATCACCGGCACCAGGCCGCAGGCAAAGGCCTCCATACAGCTCATGGCCTCGATCTCCGCGTCGGAGGTGTGGACGTACAGGTCCGCCATGTGGAGGATCTCCAGCAGCCGGGCGGGCTCAAAGAACTGCATGACGATGGGGTTGGGGAGCTTTTCCGCCAATTTCCGGTACTTCTTCTCCAGAGGCCCCTTGCCCGCCAGGATCACCTGGATCTCCTGGGCGTGGCGGGACTTGGCGCAGGCGTCGATCAGCTCGTCCTGGCGCTTCTCCCCGGCGTAGCGGCCCACCATCAGCACATTGAAGAACCCCTGCATCCAGGGCTCCTTCTCCCGCTTGCCGTAGGTGTACTCCGGGCTGATGCCGTTGGAGATCACGTGGAGCTGGGCGGTGTAGCCGTGCGAGCGCAGCTGGTCCGCGATCATGTTGCTGGGGCAGTGGATGTGGGTGAAGCGGTTGAAGAACGTATCCCGGAACCGGTTGTACACAAAGTCGTTGACCCGCCTGCTGTTGCCCAGGTGGAGGGTGAAGGTGATGTTCTCCGGCTGGCAGTGGAAGGCCGCCGTGTGGGGGATGCCCAGCTTTTCCACATGCTTCAGCCCCATGATCCCAAGGGGCGAGGGCATCATGAAATGCACCACATCCGCCCAGGCCGCCGCCTTTTCAAAGACGTGCCTGTTGGGAATGGCCAGCCGCATCCCCTGGCTGGTGATCAAATGCTCCACCACCGGGAAGAAGCGCATCTGCCGCACGGCGTACTTGTAGTCCGCAGGCTTGCCGGTGGCGATGACCCGGACCTCGTTGCCGTGATCCCGCAGGGCCTGGGCAAACCGCCGGGCGCTGATGGTGGTGCCGTTGTTGGCGTCGTCAAACTGGTCGATGACCAAAACGATCTTCATACGCTCAAACCGTCTTTCTCTGGTGTGGGCGGACAGCGCTCTGTTCCGCTTACTAGCAGATTAGTTTACCATCTTTTCCGCCGCTTGTCCAGGGAATTTCGCTGCGCCGGCCAATCCCTGAACGGCGCCTGAACGGAGAAGCCCCGGCTGGGAGCCGCCTTTCAGACAGGCAGCCCCGCCGCACCCTGCGGGGCGGTCCCTCCCTGAAATTTCAGAAGCGCTTCTCCGGGGGCAAGCAGAGGCCCCGGGCATCTGTCCGGGGCCCCTCTGTCTGTCAGTTCTGCTGGCTCAGGGCCTTCTCCAGCCCGCAGGCGAACTGGTCCGGGCAGGAGGTGGGCTTGAAGCCGCAGCGGATGCCCTTCAGCCGGTGGATGGCCTCCTGGGCGGGCATCCCCGCCACCAGGGCGGAGATCCCCTGGAGGTTGCCGCTGCAGCCGCCCAGGACCTCCATCTTCCGGATGACGCCCTGGTCATCCACCTCCACCCGCATCTCCTGGGAGCAGACGCCCCGGGGACGGAATGTGTACGTCATGGCCAAAATCTCCTCTTTTCTTGGTATCGCCTGACCAGGATACCATATCCGGGCAGCGTCCGCAAGGGACAATCCGCCGAATCCGGGATTTCGGGAAGGCCCCTTGACAATATCGATATTCAATGATATAGTACAGGCAGAGAATAACGATATTCGATAATAAAAGAGGTGACGGTCCATGGCCCGTGAGAAATTCCAGACCCTGACGGAGCAGATGTTCTACATCCTGCTGTGCCTGGGGCAGGAACGGTGCGGCGCGGACGTGATGGCCTGGATCAGCGAGACCACCGGCGGCCGGGTGGCCGTGGGGCCGGGGACGCTGTACAACCTGCTGGAGCAGTTTCTGCAGGCCGGGTACATCCGGGAGACCAAGGTGGAGGGCCGGAAGCGGAGCTATGTCATCGCCCCCGCCGGGCAGGCGGCCCTGGAGGCGGAGGTGCAGCGGCTGCGGACGCTGACGGCGGATTATGAGACCTGTCTGAACGAGGAGGGGCAGCCATGAACAGGAAAAAACGGGAATTTTGCACCTACCTGAACTTCGACTACCGGGGCGTGGAGGAACACCTGGCGAAGATGGCCGCCAGGGGCTGGCGGCTGGAGAAGGTGGGCCCCTGGTTCTGGACCTACCGCCGGGCGGAGCCCGCCCAGGCGGCCTATGCCGTCACCTATCTTCCCAGCGCCTCCCAGTACGACCCGGAGCCCTCGGAAACCCGGGAGTCCCTGGAAGAACTGTGTGCCGCCGCCGGATGGGAACCGGTGGCGGAGTGGGCCCAGATGCAGATTTTTGTCAACGAGCGGCCGGATCCGCTGCCCCTGGAGACGGATGAGTCCGTCCGGCTGGCAGCGATCCACCGGTCCATGAAGAAGGGGTTTCTGCGCTGGGGCGCCGTGATGCTGGTGCTGGCCCTGGTGATGGCGGGGCTTCAGGTCAAGACCCTGCTGACCGACCCCTTCCACCTCCTGAGCAGCAGCAGCGGGCTGTTCTCAGCCGCGCTGTGGGATCTGCTGGTGATCCTCCAGACGGCGAATCTCCTGGGCTACTGGCGGTGGTACCGGAAATCCGCCCAATCCGTGGCCCAGGGCGGCCCCTGCGCCGCGGCCGGGCGGGGCCTGCGCCTGCTGAACCTGATCGCCCTCTGGCTGGTGGGCATCTGCCTGGTGCTGTATCTGGCCGCCACTGCGGCAACCGCGGAGAGTGACCAGTCTGTTTTCATGGTCTGCTATCTGGCCCTGTTCGGGCTGATGGTCTTTTTGCTGGATCGGATCCGGCGGGCCCTGCGGCGGCAGGGCGTCTCCCGGCGGAAGAATCTGGCGATCACGCTGGTGATGGACGTGGTGCTGTCCGTCGTACTAGTCGGCGGGCTGTTCACCGCTTATGGGATTCTCCGCTTCAGCGGCGTGCTCGACGGAGATGGAACATACATCTATGAGCACCGGGAATGGGACACCTCCCCGGAGCCCCTGCCTCTGACCCTGGAGGACCTGACCGGGGAGGCCTATCCCCACGTCCGGCGGAACCGCTACGGCAGCGGCTCCTTCCTGGTGCGGGAGGACCACTGTTGGGAGACGGTGCTGGACGCGGCGGATGACGGAATGAGCCTGGACTACACCATCACCACCCTGGCCCTGCCGTCCCTCCGGGACCTGGCGGCGGAGAGCATCCTGACCGAGTGGACGGACCGGGGCTATTACGACTGGGTGGAGGCGGATCCGGCCCCCTGGGGGGCAGACGCCGCCTACCGGCAGATCTTTGACGACGGATGGGACCGTTTTCTCACAGGCGACTACCTGCTCTGCTGGCCGGACCGGATCGTGGAGATCAGCCTGACGGATCTGGAGCCCACTCCCGGCCAGATGGCCGTCATCGGAGAGAAGCTGCAAAACGCATGACAACAGCCGGGAGAGGATGCCCTCTCCCGGCTGTCTCTCTTGTCCGGCTTACGCCCTGCGATCCTTCCGCTGCTCCAGCACCAGGCGGTCGGCGATCATGGCGATGAACTCCGAATTGGTGGGCTTGCCCTTGGCGTTGGAGACGGTGTAGCCGAAGTACTTCTGCAGGGTCTCCAGGTCGCCCCGGTCCCAGGCCACCTCGATGGCGTGGCGGATGGCCCGCTCCACCCGGGAGGGCGTGGTGCCGAACCGCTTGGCCACCTCCGGGTACAGCACCTTGGTGACGGCGTTGATGACATCCATGTCGTCCACGGCGATCATGATGGCCTCCCGCAGGTACTGGTAGCCCTTGATGTGGGCGGGCACGCCGATCTCGTGGATCACGGAGGTCACCAGGTTCTTCAGCTCCGCCGGGGGCTCCTGCGCGGAAGCACTCTGTCCGAACACCGCCCGCATCCGGTCCAGCAGGGCGTTCTCCTCCACAGGCTTTGTCAGGAAATAGTCGGCGCCCAGCTCCACGGCCTCCGCCACCACGCGGTCCGTGCAGAAGGCGGAAAGCAGGATCACCTTGGGCATTTTCTCCCCTTCCTTTTCCCGCAGCCGCTTCAGCACGCCGAAGCCGTCCAGCCCCGGCAGCACCACGTCCATCAGGAGCAGGTCCGGCTTTTCCCGCTCCGCCAGGCGCAGGGCCTCCGCTCCATCCCCCGCGGCGCCTGCCACCGCAAACTCCTCTGTACCGTCTATGATATTCCGCACCAAGGTACGGAACTCCTCATTCGCATCTGCCAGCAATACAGTTCTTCTGATGTCCATGTTCTTCCCTTGTCCTTCTTCCAGAATTTTTCAATTTCAGGCACAGGGCCCCCGGGAGACGGCCCTTTCCCGCAGGGAAGACGGCGCTTCCCTGCTTGCGACGGATCTGTGAAGCTTCAAATCACGTTTTCTATAAATTACCATAAACGGACAGCGTTTGCAATAAAAAACTGTAAATAAATGGTAAGAATCATTCGACGGTTTTTGCACTCCCCGCCCAAAAGCCCGGCCCTGTGCGGGATTCCGACGCCTGTCTCCAGCATCTTCCCTTTTTCGCGCCGATATGCTACAATGGCTCCATTCCAATCAAAAGGGGCGGAGCACCATGACACTGGAAGAGGAGCTGAAGCGGTATCAGCCGTGGAACGAGCAGGAGGAGCGGGACCGGGCGGAGCTGCTGCGGCGGCTGCGGGGCGGCGAGGGTCTGTACACCCGGGACAACGCCGCCGGGCACCTGACGGCCTCCGCCTGGGTGGTGAGCCCGGACCGCCGCCAGGTGCTGATGGCGTATCACAACATTTACGACTCCTGGTCCTGGCTGGGGGGCCACGCGGACGGGGACCGCGACCTGCTGGCGGTGGCGGAGCGGGAGGTCCGGGAGGAGAGCGGCCTCACGGCAGTGCGGCCGGTGTCGCCCCGGATCTACTCGGTGGAGATCCTGACGGTGGACGGCCACGAGAAGCGGGGGGCCTACGTCTCCTCCCACCTGCACCTGAACGTGACGTATCTGCTGGAGGCGGATCCAACGGCCCCGGTGCGCCGGAAGCCCGACGAGAACCGCGCCGTGGCCTGGTTCGGCCTGGAGGAGGCGGTGGCCGCCTCGTCAGAGCCCTGGTTCCGGGAGCGGGTCTACAAAAAGCTCAACGCCAAGCTGGCGTTGTTCCCGCCGGAGGGGGCGCTGTGAGGGGCTCCGGCGGCCATGTGCGTCTGCGTTGCTTGCCGCAACGGCGGCCCCGCTGGTAGAATGGCCCCGGAAAGGAGGCAGCGCAATGCTTGCAGAGAATCTGAAAGCCCTGCGGAAGGCCAGGGGCCTCTCCCAGGAGGAGCTGGCCGCCCGGCTCCATGTGGTGCGGCAGACCGTCTCAAAATGGGAGAAGGGCCGGTCGGTGCCGGACGCGGAGCTGCTGGTGCGGCTGGCGGAGGAGCTGGACACCACCCCCGCGGCCCTGCTGGGGCCGGAGGTCCCGCCGGAGGCGGAGGACGGCGGCACGGCAGAGCAGCTGGGCCGCATCGCCGAGCAGCTGGCCATCAAAAACCGCCGGAGCCGGCGGATCTGGCGGATCGTGGCCGGGGTGCTGATCGCCTTTGCGGCGGTCAACCTCCTGCTGATTTTGCTGAATTTCGCGGCGTTCCGCAGTATCACCACCGAGGCGGAGGCCACGGTGGAGGGCCAGGCGGCCCCGGCGGAGGAGACGTTCCAGGCGCCATAGAGAAAAGCGGCGGGGAGCAAATGCTCCCCGCCGGTTTTTCCATCGCGTGCGGCGTCCGTTCAATTCTGTCTCCGGGTCTGATGCTCCACCCGGTTTACGACCTTGCAGCCCCGCAGGTCAAACTTCTTGGACAGGCTGGGCGTATATGTTTCCGCCGCGGGCATATCCAGGATCCACGCGATATCGTGAATGGCCGCGTTTTCAATCAGATACAGGAACTCGTAATACTCCCCGGCGATCACGCTGTAGCGGTAGTGGGTAAAATGATAGGCGGGGTCATCCGGGTTGTTCCCATGCTGTTCAATCCTGCTCTTCAGACTGATGGCCTTCCCCACATAGAGCTCGTTCCGGACCTCATCATAGAGCATATAAATGCCGGCCTTGTCCTCAATGCTCTTGTCTTTCTCCAGCTTCTCCCGCTTCTTCCAGCCGGACATTTTTCTCCGGTCATAGAAGTCTTTGATCTCGCCGCCCTTTTCCATATTGTACTGCTCCAGGCCGATGGCCTCCACAGACAGGGTGCTGACCGCATTTCTGGCATAGATAAAGTAGGGGTCATCCGCCGGTTTGTAGAGCACGATATCCTGGATCGTCACAGTTTTGTCGCCCGTGTCAAACGAGAATGTAATAGCTTCCCCCTCCGGCGGCTGCTTTCCCGCCGCGTCATAGACCAGCGTGCTGATGAACAGGTTCTTGAACGCGTTCAGCACAAACATGGGGACCCTGCACTTGATGTACTGCTTTTTGCCGCCATACCGTTCCGCCTTATTGTTGCTGACCACAAAGCTGCTCTCCGTTTCCTGCAGGCCCTGGAGGATCTCGGTTATCGTAGGATCATCCTGATACTGCGCCAGGACCTGGCCGCTCACAGCCAGTCGGTATTCCGTCAAGTACTGTTCCAGGTGATCGTAGTCCCAATTCTTTCTCTGCTCCGCATCAACTGTGAAGTACTGCCACTTGAAAAGTGTGGGCAGCCCCCGCTCGGCCATATCATATTTTACCTGAAACTTCATCCCGCTTCTCTCCTTTTGGCGTTCCCGCCCTTCGCAAAAACCGCCAGGGTTCCCGCCGTTTCGGCTGTTATGATCATAACATATCCACCTGTGGCAGTCAAGACCTCCCAGCCCCCAATGCAGCGCCGGGGCGGCGCCGGGCCCCCGGCGCCGCCCCCTTTCTGACCCCGCGTTTATTCCGCGGCGTCCAGCATAGTTTCCATCAAAATTCCATATCCTTTGCTTGGGTCGTTCAACAGCACATGGGTCACCGCGCCGGCGAATTTTCCGTCCTGCAGGATGGGGCTGCCGCTCATGCCCTGGACGATGCCGCCGGTGGCGGAGAGCAGCTCCGGGTCTGTGACGGAGATCACCAGATCCCGGCCGTCCGCGGAATTCTCTACAACCTGTAAAATTTCAATGTCATATTCCTCTACGTCATCGCCCTCCACGTTGGAGAGGATGGTGGCGGGGCCCGCGTGTACCTCCGCCGCCGACGCCACCGGCAGGGGATCCCCCAGCCGCTCGGTGAATTCGCCGGGGTCCAGGGTGCCGAAGATGCCGTTTTCCGTGTTGGCGCTCAAGTCGCCCAGGTCGCCGGTCAGGTCAAAGTCGCCCCGCAGCTCCCCGGCGTCGCCCACCGCGCCCTTTTTCACCGCCTTCACGGTGGAGGGCAGGATGGAGCCGGAGGCAAAGGGCAT
>CAMMCS010000085.1 GCA_946494635.1 uncultured Oscillibacter sp.
GCTGCTGAACAACCTGAACGACATCATCATGAAGTTCGTGGGCGTCATCATGTTCGTCGCCCCCCTGGGCCTGGGCGCCTACTTCGCCAACCTGGTGGCCACCTACGGCCCCGAGATCGTGGGTGACTACGGCCGGTCCATGCTGGTGTACTATCCCCTGTGCGCCCTCTATTTCATCATCTTCTTCCCCCTGTATTCCTTCCTGGCCGGCGGCAAGCAGGGCGTAAAGGTCATGTTCAAGCACATCTTCCGTCCCGCCATCACCGCCTTTGCCACCCAGTCCTCCGCCGCCACCATTCCGGTGAACAAGGAGGCCTGCAACTCCATCGGCGTGCCTGAGGACATCAGCGACCTGGTGCTGCCCATGGGCTGCACCATGCACATGGACGGCTCCGTCCTCAGCTCCATCGTGAAGATCGCCTTCCTGTACGGCATCTTTGATATGCAGTTCACCGGCGCGGAGACCTATGCCATGGCCATCATCGTGGCCATCCTGTCCGCCTTCGTCCTCTCCGGCGCTCCCGGCGGCGGCCTGGTGGGCGAGATGCTGATCGTCTCCATGTTCAACTTCCCCGCCGAGGCCTTCCCCATCATCGCCACCCTGGGCTTCATCTTCGACCCCGCCGCCACCTGCCTGAACTCCTCCGGCGACACCATCGCCTCCATGATGGTCACCCGGATCGTGGAGGGCAAGGACTGGCTGGTGAAGGCCATGGCCGCCAAGAAGGCGGAGCAGGCCTGATCCCCTCTTGCCATTCCAGCCGGTTTGTCTTACAATAAACGCAGAATTATAAAAAAGGAGTGTTTCCCATGACTGTCATTGATACCAAGAACGCCCCCGGCGCCATCGGCCCCTATTCCCAGGCCTATGAGGCCAACGGGTTCGTCTTTACCTCCGGCCAGCTGCCGGTGAACCCCGCCGACGGCTCCATGCCTGCGGGCATCGCCGCCCAGGCGGAGTGGAGCTGCAAGAACGTGCTGGCCATCCTGGAGGCCGCCGGCTCCGGCGCCGGCAAGGTGATCAAGACCACCTGCTTCCTGGCGGACATTGCCGACTTCGCCGCCTTCAACGAGGTGTACGCCAAGTATTTCACCTCCAAGCCCGCCCGCAGCTGCTTCGCCGTAAAGGACCTGCCCAAGGGCGCCCTGTGCGAGATCGAGGCCATCGCGGTCAAGTAAGGAGACGCGGAGATGAAAGTCACTGTCATCGGCAGCCACCTGTGCCCTGACACGCTGTATGCCCTCAACAAGCTCAGCGAGGCCAAGGCGGAGATCGAGTTCAAGAATCTCTCCGCCAGCCTGCCGGACCTGAAGGCCTATCTGGCCCTGCGGGACAGCAGCCCCCTGTATGACGCCGTCAAGAAAAACGGCGGCATCGGCATCCCGGCCTTTGTCCTGGAGGACGGCGCCGTCACTCTGGATCTGGCGGATGTTCTGAAATAAGCAGACGCAAAAGCGCCCCGGCGGGAAACCTGAACGGTTCCCGCCGGGGCGGCTCTTTTGCTGCTCAAAACTCCGTGATGGTCTCCGCGCCGCCCTCCTCCAGCTGCCGCAGGGCGGCCAGCGTGCCGAGGGTGGTGCCCAGCTGGGTCAGCAGGATGGCCGCGCGGGACAGTTCCTCCGTGGTCATGCACTTGGCCATGGCCACCGCCGCAGCGTAAATCCCCGTGCTCCAGTCATAGGCGTCCATCCCCTGTCCCCCTCCCTGGTGAACAGTGTATGAGACGGAGGAGGATTTCTTGCCGGGCCTGAAGGCCGTCACCCCTGCCGAGCCTCCGCCATGGCAGCGGCGTATTGGGGCAGCAGGTCTGCCAGCGGCGCGTCCGTGTCCGCCTCCACGCTCCACACCTGGTCCCCCAGCCGGAGCAGCATATACTGATCGCCGTCCACCGCCGCCCCGGTCCAGACCCCGTCCAGGCCGGGGTATTCGGTTTCTGTGACAGCATAGTCGTCCCCGTACTGCGCCAGGAGACTGTCCGCCAGGTCGTCCGCCAGGGACGGGAAGCGGAGGCGGTAGTACAGGGCCTCACTGTACCGGTAGTACCGCCGCCCCTCTGTATAGTCCTCTATGGTCCACCACTGTTCGCTGGTGAGCCAGTTCTCCTGGGGGCTGGCCACCACCTCCCCGTCCTGGGACACTTCCACATAGGGTACCGACTCATCATAATAGGTGAGATAATAGGAGATCGGACGAAATGTCCGGCGGCTGCTGTGTACGCCGTTGTACCCCAGGGCGATGACGTAGAACACCCACAGCAGGTCCATCACCAGCGCCAGCCCGCAGGCCAGCCGGTAGGGCCGCCGGCGGGGGGCCTCCACGCCGGCCCGCATGGTCCGCAGGGTCCGCCGCAGGACGCGGGTCTGCCACCTGGCCATAAAAAACGACGTTCCAAAGAAGCTGACGCCCGCCGCCAGATACCACAGGGGCTGCCAGCTCCCCACCAGATGGGCGAAGTACGTCCCCCCGGAAACATACAGGGCGAAGGCAAGGAGCCCCGCGAAGAGCGCCAGAATCCCCCAGCTGAGATACCTGCTGATCCGCTCCTGCCGGGAGAAGCGGTCATAGGCCCGTGCCTCCGTCTCCGGATCCGTGTGGAGCTCCGGAGCCTCCGGGTCGTCGCACCGCCACAGGTGCATGGTCTTTCCGATGGTGTCCACATACTCCCAGCCCAGGGCCCGGTAGGTTTCCCGGCGCTCCTGGTCCGGGCACCCCTCCTTTTTGGCCGCAGGCTCCAGCCGGTAGCGGACGGTCTTGGGCCTCCCCCGCTCAAAGGAGGCAAACCGGAACAGGATCCAGCTGGGGACGTAAAACCAGCCCTTGGCTGCCAAATCCTCCAATCGGGCCTGCCAGGCGGCCACATCCTCCACATATCCCGGCATCAGCTTGACCATGGCGCGTCCTCCTCTCTCTTTCTACTGAAATTCCACCAGCACGGCGGCGAAGCCGTCCAGGTGCTCTGTCAGGTCTGTGCCGGCCTCCGCCCGCTCCGCCAGGACGATCCGCCCCAGCCGGCCGGCAAAGAACTGGTTCTTCCCCGCGTCGATCACCGCCGCCTGGTCAAAGCGGCTGTCCGTCACCTCCCGAACCTCCGCGCCGGGCCAGGCGTCCAGGAACGTGCTGATCCGCTCCCGGTACAGGGCCTCCGCCAGAGGCGCGCATACCACCCGATCCAGCCGGGCCCACACGGAGACGGAGGGCTGCCAGCGGAACTGGGTGACCTGCCGGCTCTGGATCAGCAGGCCGTCAAAGGTCTCATACCGGGCAATATCCATCTCCAGTCCGGCGGCCTCCGGGTCCAGCGTCTCCAGATCCACATAGGGCAGGGGTCCCGGTGCTTCGGAGAGGGGCATCTCCTGCCGGCCAGCCATCACAAAAATCAGGAATCCCACCAGCAGAACAACGGACGACCAGGTGACGGCCTCATGCCGCAGGCTGCGGCGGACGGCTTTGTTGGGATCCCCGGGTTCCAGGGACACCCCCGCCGCCAGGCGGCGGCGCAGCCTTGCCACGCCTCTCACATAGCGGATGACATCCCAAAGCGATTCCCCCGCCCAGCAGACCGCAAACAGCCACACCGCCCACATGCCCGACAGGAACTTCTCCACTACACGTCCGCTTCCCATCCACAGGTCGTCAAACTGCAGGAACAGCCACAGCAGCTCCAAAAGTCCCGCCAGTAAACTCCACCGCAGGATCCTTCCCAGGAGCTTTCCCCAGGCCCAAGCCTGGCTCTCCGGGTCTGTGTACAGGTCCGGTGCCGTGGGATCGAAGCAGTAGTAAACCTGGTAGTCCCCGCCCGCCGTGCAGGCGGGCCGCCAGCCCAGGTCCTGGCAGAGGGCGTCCGCCTCCTCCTGCTCCGCCCCGTCCCGCCGCCTGGGGGCCAGCCGCACCCGGCAGGAGATGGGCTTCATCCGCTCGAACTTCGCCCAGGTGCCCCACCTCTCCAGGATCCAGCCCTGGGCGGCCTTTTCCTCCAGCCAGGCCTCGATGGTGCCCACATCCCACAGGTCTCTGGGCACCAGAAACCGCTTGTGGTCTTTCATGGCAGCTCCCTCCTCTCTGCGCCGGGCAGCGCCTGCTCCGCCGCCCGCTCCTCCCGTTCGCCGTCACCCACACAGAGGCGCAGACGGCTCAGCTCCTGCCGGAACAGCGCCCGGCCCCGGTCTGTGATGGCGTAGGTCCGCTTCCGGCCCTCCACCGCCGTCTCCCGGATCAAGCCCTCCTCCTGAAATTTTGCCAGAATGGTGTACAGGGTCCCCGGCCCCAGGGGCACCCGGCCGGCAGTGGCGTCATCCACATACTGGACGATCTCCGTGCCGCACCGCTCCTGCCGCAGCAGGCTCAGCAGCACATAGAACATGCTCTCTGTCAGCACCTTCAGCGGTTCCCTGGCCATGGTCTCCCCCCTTCAATATCGAAGCACGATATTCTTTGATTCCACTATAATATCGTTTTACGATATTGTCAACACAGACTTTGGTTCTGATTGGATTTCCAGCTCTGGAAGGTTTTGAGGGTTGCGGCACGCCCTGTCCTCCTGTATGCTTTTGTTCAGCAGATAAAAACCAGAAAGGACGATTTTTCCCATGAAACGAAAACTTTTCTGCGGCCTGCTGGCCGCTCTCACCCTGTTCTGTATTCCGGCCAAGGCTTCTCCCGGGCGGGTGATCCCTGTCCAGGTGGACGGCACCGTGCTGAGCCAGGGCGTCAACTATCTGGAAAAGGGCGTGACCTACGTCCCCCTCCGGGGCCTGCTGAACGCCTTCGGCGGCTGGAGCATCTGGTGGGACAGCGGGGAAAAGGTGGCGGCTGCCTCCTCCGGATCCCAGTCCCTCACCGCGGACCCCGCCGGAGACACGTTGACAGTCAACGGCCGTACATACAGCGGCAAGGTCTTTGTGGAGCGGGGCCGCACCTACGTCCCCCTGCGGATCCTGGTGACCGCACTTGGCGGCGGTGTTGCCTGGGACCCCTATCTGGGCGGCGCGGCAGTCACCTCCCCCGGCGCGGAGTACGACGCCATGGATCTCTACTGGCTCAGCCGCATCATCAGCGCCGAGAGCCGGGGCGAGGCCCTGGACGGCCAGATCGCCGTGGGCAACGTGGTGCTGAACCGGGTGGAGAGCGCGGACTTCCCCGGCACCATTCCCGCCGTCATCTTTGACCGCAAGCATGACATCCAGTTTACCCCCATCTCCAACGGCACGGTGTACCTGCCGCCCACGGCCCAGTCGGTGGAGGCGGCCAAGCGGGCCCTGGACGGGGAGAACACCGTGGGCGACGCCCTGTACTTTTACGCCCCGGCCCTTTCCCAGGGGGTGTGGATCAACGCCAACCGGACGTATCTCATGACCATCGGCTGTCACCGGTTCTACCTGTAATTGACATTTTCCCGCCGGGGGGCTAAAATAAGGCCATCAAGCGATAAAGGAGCATGTCCCATGCTGTTTTCCGATCATCCCCGGACCCACTACCGCAGCACGCCGATCCGTGAGGTCATCTGCCAGCTGCGGTTCCCCCCGATCCTCACCATCAACACCACGGAGCCCGCCGATTTTCAGGAGGCCATCCGGGCGGAGTTCCCCCAGTACGCCCGGCGGCAGGACGCTGCCCCGCCCCGGATCACCGGCCTGGGCGGCCCCAGCCCAAAGGTGGAGCAGCAGCCCCCGGTGACCAACCACAACTTTGTCTCGGAGGACGGCCAGTGGCGGCTGAACCTGACAAAGGACTTCATCGCCCTGTCCACCCTCCGCTATCCCGGGTGGGAGGAGTTCGCCCGCCATCTGGACATGCCTCTGGCGGCCTTTATCCGGCTGTACAAGCCCGCCTATTTCCAGCGGGTGGGGCTGCGGTATGTGAACGTCTTCTCCCGCTCCCGCCTGGGGCTGGAGGGCGTGAAGTGGGCGGAGCTGTTCACCCCCGCCTACACGGCCCCCCTGCAGGAGCCGGACGTGGAGGAGGACCGGGTCCTGAACTGCGGCTGTGACCTGACGGTGAAGCTGGACTCCAGCTGCCAGGCCAAGATCCACGCCGGCCCCGGGCGGCTGAAGCAGACTGCTCCCGGCGCCCCCCAGGATCCGGAGGTCAAATTCATCCTGGACATGGACCTGTTCATGCTGGGGAACACCCCCTGTACTCTGGCCGCCGGCGCTCTGGAGACGCTTCACGGCCACTCCACCCGCATTTTTGAGGGTGCTGTCACCGACAGGCTGCGGGACGCCATGGATGCTGAATAAAGAAACAGAGCCGGGAGACTTCCTTGGAAAGTCTCCCGGCTCTCTCCGTCCGGGTTCAGTTCTGGAACATGGGGGTGGAGAGGTACCGCTCCCCGCTGTCCGGCAGCAGGGCCACGATGGTCTTGCCCGTATTCTCCGGCCGCATTGCCAGCTGGGCCGCCGCCCACACGGCGGCGCCGGAGGTGATTCCCACCAGGATGCCCTCGGTCCGGGCCAGCTCCCGGCCGGCGGCGTAGGCGTCCGCATCGGTGACAGTGAGGATCTCGTCCAGGACGCCGCGGTCCAGGTTCTCCGGCACGAAGTTGGCGCCGATGCCCTGAAGGCCGTGGGGCCCCGCGTGCCCCTCCGTCAGCAGGGGCGAGGAGGCGGGCTCAAAGGCCACGATCTTGATATTCGGGTTCTGTGCCTTCAGATACCGGCCCACGCCGCTGACGGTGCCGCCGGTGCCGGCGCCAGCCACGAAGATGTCCACCTTTCCGTCGGTGTCCGCCCAGATCTCCGGGCCGGTGGTTCGCTCGTGGGCCTCCGGGTTGGCGGGATTCTCAAACTGCCCGGCAATGATGCTGCCGGGGATGCTCCGGTGCAGCTCCTCCGCTTTGGCGACCGCGCCGGCCATGCCCTCCGCGCCCGGCGTCAGAACGATCTCTGCGCCGTAGGCGGCGATCAGGGCCCGGCGCTCCACACTCATGGTGTCCGGCATGGTGAGGATCACATGGTACCCTCTGGCGGCGGCCACCGCGGCAAGACCGATGCCGGTGTTGCCGGAGGTGGGCTCGATGATGGTGCCGCCGGGGGCCAGATGCCCTTCCGCCTCCGCCCGGGCGATCATATTGGCGGCCACCCGGTCCTTGGCGCTGCCGGCGGGATTCATGCACTCCAGCTTTGCCAGCAGCGTGGCCCGCAGACTGTGGTGTTTCTCGTAATTGCGCAGCTCCAGCAGGGGCGTGCGGCCGATCAGCTCCGTGACGCTGTGATAAATGGGCATCGAAGATCCCTCCGTCTGATTTAGAATAGGATTATGATACACCCGCCGGCGCTTCTTTGCAACGGTGGGCGGGTAAGTTCTCCTTCGGCGGGCAATGGAACATCTTGTTGCGGCTTTGCCGCAGCAATGCCCATTGCGGGGGACGCGGCTTTCTGCTATCATGGGATTGCCGGAATGCGAGGAGGTGCGGTGTCTGTGAATCTGCCCGAAAAAATTCTCGCCCTGCGGAAAGCCCGGGGCATGTCCCAGGCGGATCTGGCGGAAAAGCTGTATGTCACCCGACAGACCGTCTCCCGCTGGGAGAGGGGTTCCGCCGCGCCTGACGCGGAGAACCTTCTGCGCCTGGCCCAGGTTTTTGATGTCAGCGTGGACGAACTGCTGGGAAACGCCCCAGCCGCCGGGCAGCCCGCAGCTTCCGCGGGATTTTCGCGGGTGCTGTTTTACTTTGCGGCACTGGAGCTGATGCTCCTTCTGATCCAGTTTCTGTCGGTCTGCGTGCTGAAGAGCGTCTTTTTCGGCCTGCTCTCCTGCCTCCCCATTGCCTGCCTGACAGGCGGGTTTGCATACGCATATCGGAGGCACTCCTCCAGGGAGACTGCCGCTGCGGCCGCTTTCCGCCGGCGTCTCTTCCAGATCACAGCCTGGCTGGGAACGTATTTCCCTGTCCGGCTGCTGCTGATGGCCGTCTCCGCAGCCGTGCCTCTTTTTACCGTCCCTGCCGCCTTTGAGGCTGTGACCGCCGTAATCTACCTGATGACCGCCCTTCTTCTCACCCTGCGCCTGGAGCTTCCGCCGGCAGCTTCCGGGTAATCCGGAAGCCCGCCCCGCCGGAAGAGGAGAGGGCCGCCTTGCGGCGGCCCTCTCTTTTTGCTCTGTTATGCGCTTCCTGCGCCGCTTCTGTCAGGCGCTCAGCCAGCCACGGGAATCTCCACGATCCCGGCGGCGCCGGCGGCGATGGCGTATTCCGGGAACACCAGCGTCACGGAGCCGTCCTGGTTGATATAGAAGGAAGTGGTCTCATCCACCGTGGTGAAGCCGCCCTGCTCCGGGGTGAAGAACAGCCCGGAATCGTCCTCGTCAATGCGGGTCTGGACAGCGGTGTTGCAGATGTTGACCCAGTCCTCGCCCAGCACGTCCGCCAGGGTGATGTCCTTGTTGTTGGCGATGTCCAGGTTGTAGC
>CAMMCS010000086.1 GCA_946494635.1 uncultured Oscillibacter sp.
CAAAGTCGTTTTTCGCCGCGATGATGAGGCCGGAGGTATCCCGGTCGATCCGGTGGACGATGCCGGGCCGCAGGGCCCCGCCGATGCCGGAGAGGGAGTCCCCGCAGTGGTGGAGCAGGGCGTTCACCAGCGTGCCGTCCGGGTGGCCGGGGGCCGGGTGGACCACCAGCCCCTTGGGCTTGTTCACCACGATGACGTCAGCATCCTCGTACACCACGTCCAGGGGGATGTCCTGGGGCGTCGCGTCCAGGGGCTCCGGGTCCGGCAGGGTGACGGACACGGCCTCGCCCCCGGTGAGGCGGCAGTTCTTCGCCAGGGGCTTTCCTGCGGCAGTGACCCGGCCCTCCTCGCACAGCCGGGCGGCGGCGGAACGGGTCACATCCGGCAGCTGCCCGGCCAGCCAGGCGTCCAGCCGGGCGCCGGCGTCCTCAGGATTCACTTGGAGCGTCCGCGTCTCCATGGGCCTTGTCTCTCCTGTCGTATTTCTCATAGAACCACAAGTAGTAGACGGCCGCCAGCACGGCGCCGCACACCACGCAGATGTCCGCCACGTTGAACACCGGGTAGGAGGGCCAGAACTCCAGGTGGAACATGTCCACCACATACCCCAGGCGCACCCGGTCGATGATGTTCCCAAAGCCGCCGGACAGAATCAGAAATCCCGCCGCCACCCCCAGGGGGTGCCGGACGATCCGGCGGATCAGAACCACTGCCACCGCCGCCACGATCACCAGGGTGACCGCTACCAGCAGCCATCGCATCCCGGAAAAGCTGGACCAGGCCGCCCCGTAGTTGTGGACGGTCCGCAGCTCCACCAGGCCCGGCAGGAACTCCCGGGCCTCTCCCAGGGGGATATTGACGGTGACATAGTGCTTCACCCACTGGTCCAGTCCCAGCAGGGCCAGGGCCAGCGCAGTGCAGACGGCGTACAGCATGGCGTTCTCCTCGCGTCAGTTTTGATGTCCCGCCTCCGGCGGGATCCGCAGACAACAGTGTACACGGTTTTGCAGAAAAAAGCAACCGCCCGCTCCGCCGCGGCAAAAGGCAGCCGGGAGACCGGCTGCCTCTTTCTGCGGATCGCGGACCGGGGGATTCGCCCTTCAGAGGTTCTCCTGGGGCGCCTCTCCGGCGGAGGCGGTTTCCCCGGCGCTCTCCCCTGCCTGTTCCGCCGCCTGGCCGTCCTGTCCCGGGGTCTGGATGGTCCAGCCCTCGTCCGGCGCCGTGGGCTCCGCGGGCTCCGCCGGGACTTCGGGATCCTGGGGCTCCGTGGGCTCCGCTGGGGTGGTGGGATCGGTGGGATCCGTGGTGCCGTCGGGGATCTGGGCGTCACCGCCGGTCTCCACCGCCGGGCCCCGGAGGATCACCTTGTTCCGGGCCTTATAATCGCTGGTGGCCTCGTAGGTGGAGGAGATCAGCTTGCCGTCGGCGTCATAGACGTTGCGGTAGGTCCGGTACTTGTACCCGGTGTAGGGCGTGGTCTTGACCTGCTCCGTGCCCGGCGCCAGGGTGGGATCGTCCTCGTACACCGTCTCATAGGGGGTGGTGGACAGCCACTCATTGGTCATCTTCACGCTGGTACCGTCCACGTTGGTGCCCAGGATGCGGACGGTCAGGTAGTTGTTCTCATAGATGGTGACGATCTTGATGGGGTACAGGGAGTTGTTGGTGAACTTGTAGTCCGGCCCGCCCCAGGACACCGTGGCGTCCATGCCGGCGGTGATGTAGGCGGGGACATAGCGGTGGGCGTACCGCTCCGTGATCTCCAGGTTGGACCGCAGGCAGGCCAGGTACAGCGTGGAGGAGGTCTGGCAGATGCCGCCGCCGATCTCGTCCACCGTCTCCCCCTGGACATAGGCGGGGGCCGCCTGATAGCCCCGGGCGGCGGTCCGCTGGCCCACCACCTCATTGTAGGAGAACACATCGCCGCTGTTCATCACATATTCGTTGATGGATGCGGCGGACAGCTTCACATTGGACCGGCGGGCGGAGGTGCCGCCCACATGGGTGCGGGCCTCCCCCAGCACGTCCCGGAACAGCACCTGCTCCAGCTCCTCCGCCGTGACGGCGGGCAGCTCCACCTGGGCGGGGACGGTGACGGTCTCGCCGGGCTCCGCCGCGTCCAGCAGCCGCTGGGCCTCGGCCACGTCGAAGTCGGCCCCGGCCTCCTCCGGTACGATGGCGCCGGTCTCCTTGTCGTAGGAGGCGTTCTTCACCACGCCGGAGCAGTCGTCGCAGATCTCCTGGGCGGTGAGGGTCTTGGCGGGGATAACGGTAAATTCAACGTCAATGCCGGAGGACTCCTCCACGCTGGCCGGCCTGCAGCCCGCGAAGCTCAACCGGTTCCGCAGTTCCGCCTTGTCCAGCGAGCGGCCATCCCTGGCCTTGGTGATGGAGATGGCGTTTTCCTCCACTGTATAGGCGCCGTCTACAGCGGCTTCAGAGAGCCGCTCCGCAATGGCATCCACGGCATCCTCAAATTGGTCGCCGCTCAGCTCGTATCCCAGCCAGGTGCCGGTATACCTGCCGGTCAACGCGCGCAGATACATCCGGCCCTTCATGAAGAACCCATCGTTCTGCAGGTCATCCATGCTGTCCTGCGCCCAGTTTTCAAAAGGCACCGCGCAGTTTCCCGCCGTCACTGCCTCCGGACTGAACCCCAGGTCCTCCAGTGTTACCGTCATCAAAGGCGTCCGGGGATTCTCCTCCGTGTACACAGGGTATGCGGCGTCATAGATGGGGATTTCCCGTTTCGGCGTCTCCTGTTCCAGCTTTTCCTGGGCCTCCTGAACCGTCAGGCCCGACACATCCACACCGTTGATGTGGAAATTGGGGTAGAATACATCCAGTGAGCCCGCATAGGCGCATACGCCCACATAGGCTGCGCCCGCTAAGATCACGAGAATTCCCAGAATGACCCCTATGATGATCAGCGGCCTTTTGCCGCTGGGTTTCAGCCGCTTCGGCGCGGTGGCTTCGTTCGTATTCGGTTCCATGAAGCCCCTCCTGTTGTTCTGTCGGATCGCCCAGACAAGCCGTGCTTTCCTAGCATATGCGTTCAGGCTTTTATTTTAGCACGTTTTTTCTGGAAAAAGCATTACAATCCCGTAACAATCAGAGGGTTTCAGGCCTCTTTGCGCCGCTGCTTGGGGATGCGGATGGTGAGGACGATGTTATCCTCCGTCTCCTCCCGCTCCGTTTTGGCGTCCACCCCCGCGTCCCGGATCAGCCGCAGCCCCCGGTCCACGCTGTTCAGAAACAGGCGCACGTCCTTGATGATGTAGGTCCGCCGCCCGGCGGGGGGTGTGGATTGCAGGGCCGTCAGCCGCCGCTCCACATACCGCTCCGTCTGGGCCACGTTCCAGCGCTCCGCCGCCGCCCGGCGCAGGGCGGTCAGCCGCTCCCCCTCATCCTCCAGCCGCAGCAGGCACCGGGCGTGACGCTCCGTCAGGCCATGCTCCACCAGCAGCGCCCGGCAGGCCGGGGACAGCCGCAGCAGCCGCAGCTTGTTGGCCAGGGCCGGCGGGGACATCCCCAGCTGGGCGGCCGCCGCCTCCTGGGTCATGCCCGTCTGGTGAAGGAAGGCCGCGATGGCCTCCGCCTCCTCCAGGTAATGCAGGTCCTTGCGCTGCAGGTTCTCCACCAGGGCCAGCAGGGCCGAGGTGCGGTCATCGGCCTCCGCCTCCAGGCAGGGAACCGTCTCCAGCCCAGCCAGCTTTGCCGCCCGGAGACGCCGCTCCCCCGCCACCAGCTCCCAGCCTGCCGCCGTCCGGCGCACCGTCAGGGGCTGGAGGATGCCGTGGCTGCGGATGGAGGCCGCCAGATCCTCCAGATCCCGCTCTTCAAAGGTCTTTCTGGGCTGCATGGGGTTCGGGCGGATCTCCCCCGCCGGCAGCTGCAGCACCCTTTGTTCCGGACTGTCCATGGGACCACCTCCTTGTCGTTTCCTCCATTTTACAGGGCCTGTCCCGAAAAGGCGGGGGGAAGCTGTCGAAGGGCTGAAGAAAACCGGGGCCACCTCTTGGCAGCCCCGGTCATCTTAGAATGTCTTTGCGCCATCTCACCGGCAGAGGTAGGCGAACCACCCGTCGTCGCTGTGGGTCTCCAGAATCTCCAGGCCATTTTTGCGCAGCTGATCCGCTACCTCCCCGGCCCGGCTGTCGATGATGCCGGAGCAGAGAAAGACGCCGCCCTCCGCCAGCAGCCCTCTTACCGCCGGCGCCAGGCCGATGATCACGTCCGCCACGATATTGGCCAGCACCACCTGATACCCGCCGCCGATGGCCGCCTGCAGCGGCTCGTCCCGCAGGATATCCCCGATGCGGACCGTGTAGGTGTCCCGGCCGATGCCGTTGAGGGCTGCGTTTTCATAGGCCACATGCAGGCACTTGTCGTCGATGTCCACCGCCGTGGCCTCCGCCGCCCCCAGCTTCAGCGCGGCAATGGACAAAATGCCGCTGCCGCAGCCCAGGTCCAGCACCCGCTCGCCGCCGCGGATGGTCCGCTCCAGTGCCGTCAGGCACAGCCGGGTGGTGGCATGGCCGCCGGTGCCGAAGGTCAGGCCCGGGTCCAGCAGCAGGGGCACCCGGCCGCTTTTCAGCTGCTCCCGCACCTCCGGCGTGTCCCGCAGCCACTCCGGCACCACCAGCAGCCGCTCCCCGATCTCCAGGGGTCGGTAGTACTGCTTCCAGTTGTTCTCCCAGTCGGCGTCCTCCATGTTCTCCAGGGTCATGAGGAGGGTGCCGCAGTCCGGCCGCTCCTGCTTGAGCTGGGACAGGGCGATGCGCACCTCCCCCAGCTTGGCGGCGGCCTTCTCCCCCTCCGCCAGATAGAAGGTGACCCGGGACTTGCCGCGCATCTCCCGCCGCAGATCCTCGTCCACATAGTCCCAGCACTGGCGGTTGTTCTCCAGGAAGTCCTCAAACTCCGTCTCATCGTCGATCACCACGCCGTCGATCCCCAGGGCGGAGAGCATGGTCTCCACCGCCTCCAGGCCGGCGTGGTTCGTGTCAATGTGTACCTCCAGCCATTTCATGGCCGTCACCTCATCTTTTCCTCTCTCCGCCGGGGCGGAAGATTTGATCTCCAGGAAAGCGCCCCCGAAGGAGGAGCGCCTTCGTCCGGCCTCACCGGGGGCCGCCCAGGAAAAACAGCGCCAGCGTGCCGGGGCCGGAGTGGTTTCCGATCACCGGCCCCACATAGTTGATATGGATGTCCCGGACACCGAAGCGGCGGCGCACCTCGTCCGCCACAAACTCCGCGTCTGCCAGACAGTCCCCGTGACTGATGAAGATGGTCTGCGCCTCCGGATGGTCGGCGGTCTTTTCCATGTGGTCCACCAGGGCCAGGAGGGACGCCTTCCGGCCTCTTGCCTTGCCCACCGACACCAGGTGGCCGGTGTCGTCCACATGCAGCACCGGCTTGATGGACAGCATGGTGCCCACCAGCGCCGTAGCGGCGCTGATCCGGCCGCCCCGCTTCAGATGGTTCAGATCGTCCACCGTAAACCAGTGGCACACTCTCCCCTTGGTCTGCTCAGCGAAGGCATGAACCTCCTCCAGGGTTTTTCCCCTCCGCTTTTCCAGGGCACAGAGATAGACCAGGAGCCCCTGGCCCAGGGAGGCGCACAGGGAGTCCACCACCAGCACCTTTCCGTCGGGATGGCTCTCCTTCAGATCCTCCGCGGCGATCACCGCAGACTGATAGGTGGTGGAGAGGGCGGAGGAAAAGGCCAGATACAGCACATCCCGGCCGCTGTCCAGAAGCTTTCCAAAAGCCTCCTCAAACACGCCCACGCTGATGGCGGAGGTGGTGGCCAGCGCCCCGGAGCGAAGCCTGGCATAAAAATCCCGGAAGCCGATCTCCCGGCCATCCAGATAATTGTGATACACCTGATCCCCCATATTCAGACTCAGGGGCAGAACCTCCAGCTCCAGCTCCTTCGCCATTTCCGCCGTCATATCGCAGCAGCTGTCCGTCACAATCACAAAATCACGCATGGTCAGTCCCTCTCCTTCTCCTTTTTGGCCCGGTCCCTTCCGCGGGCGTGGGCGGCAGCCTCCTCCCCCTCCCGGGATTCCTTCCGCTGGCGCAGCAGCGTCACATACCGGCTGCTGGCCACGCCGGCCGCATAGCTCATCAGGGCGAAGTGGATGGCGGCGTCCGCCAGCTCCTCCTCGCCGGTGCGCTCCGCCATCTCATCCGCCGCGGCGGTGAGGGCCTTGTCCAGGCTGGAGCAGAAGGCGGCGTATCCGTCGGAAATGGGCCGGTCCCCCTGCAGCTCCTCCCGGATCAGCAGGTCCATGTCCTTTGTGGACATCACCCGCTTCAGCACGCAAATGGCCGTCAGGTAGGCCAGGTGGTCCCGGTTGTATTTCTTCCCCTCCGCCCGGGGTACCAGGCCGCTTTTCGTGTAGTTGTTCACCATGGCGGCCGTGAGGCCGTCGTCGCCGTCAAAGCGGATCACCTGCCGGTCCATATAGCTGAGCACCTGATCCATATACAGGGAGAAATCCGGCAGCTGATCCCAGGGCACCGGGCGCCGCTGGCGCATCTGCTCCTGAAATTCCGTCAGATCATACATGGGGACACACTCCTTCCGCCGCAGGCAGCGGCGTTCATACACAGGCAGTATAGCACACTTATATGATTTTGTAAACCGTGTTTTACAGGATCCGGTACCGTCTTTCCTGTTTGTGATTACTTCCCCACGCAGAACCGGGAGAAGATCCTGGAGACAATCTCCTCCTTCGCGGCGCGGCCTGTCAGCTCTCCCAGGGCATCCAGGGCCTCCTCGGCGTCGGTGAGCACCGCGTCCGGGGTCATCCCGCCCTCCAGGGCCTCCAGCGCCCGGCGGACGGCGTCTCGGGCCCGGCGGGCGGCGTCCTCCTGCCGGGCATCGGTCAGCAGGCTCCCCGCTTCGCCCGGCTCCCCGGCGGGGAAGATCTGCGCCAGGGCGCGCTCCAAGGGCCGCAGCCCGCCGGGGGCCACGGAGCTGATGGAGAGGCACGCGTCCGGTTTCCGTGCGTTTTCGTCCCGCTGCAATACACGGGCAAAGCCCGCAGGCAGCAGGTCGCTCTTGCTCATGGCGATGATAAAGTGGGGCGCGGTCTGCGCCAGGGCCAGGATCTCCTGATCCTCCGCCGTGATGTCCCCGGTGCCGTCGATCAGGACGATCACCAGCTCCGCAGAGGCGGCGGCCTGCCGGGACCGCTCCACGCCCATTTGTTCCACCACGTCCTCCGTGTCCCGGATGCCGGCGGTGTCGATGAGCCGCAGCAGCACGCCGCCGCAGACGACGGACTCCTCCACCGTGTCCCGGGTGGTGCCGGGGACGTCGGTGACGATGGCCCGCTCATATCCCGCCAGGGCGTTGAGCAGAGAGCTCTTGCCCGCGTTGGGCCGGCCCACGATGGCCGTGCGGACGCCGGATTTCAGCACCTGTCCCCGGCGACAGGTGGCCAGCAGATGGTCCAGCCGTCCGGCGGCATCCCGGAGGGCAGCTGCGATCTCCTCCGGCTGGACGTCCTGGATGTCCTCGTCCGGGTAGTCCACCACCGCGTAGAACCGGGAGGTGATCTCCAGCAGGGCGTCCTGGATGGGCTCCAGCGTCCGGCGCAGGCCGCCGTCCAGCTGGGCGGCGGCGTTCCGGGCCCCGGCGGCGGTCTCCGCGTCGATGAGATCCACCACCGCCTCCGCCTGGGTCAGGTCCATCCGGCCGTTGAGGAAGGCCCGCTTCGTGAACTCCCCGGCCTGGGCCTGCCGGGCCCCGGCGGCAAACAGGGCGGACAGCAGCTCCCGCAGCACCACGGGAGAGCCGTGGCAGTGGAACTCCGCGCAGTCCTCCCCGGTATAGCTGTTCGGCCCCGGGAACCGGACTGCCAGCCCCCGGTCGATGACCCGCCCCTCCCGGTCCAGCATCTCGCCGAAGACCATCTTCCGGGGATCCTGGTCGGCGAAGGGACGGCCGTTGGCCCCCCGGAACACCCGCTCGCACAGGGCAAAGCACCCCTCGCCGGACACCCGGACGATACCGATGGCAGTGGCTGCACTGCCGGTGGCGATGGCTGCGATCACGTCCATGTTGTCAGCTCCTTTTCAGTAAGATCAGAACATCTCTGCTGTCCCTCACCGGCGGAGGATCCCGCCGTGATAGCAGAGCCAGCAGTCCGCGTCCAGCGTCAGCAGCTTCCGGAGAGACGCCTCCGCCCGGGGGAGATCCAGGGCAAACTGGGGATTCGCCACCGATGGCGCCCCGGCCTCCAGGGCCGCTGCATCTCCGGTCACCACCGCCCGCAGCCCGGGCAGGTACAGGGAGCAGTGGCCCGGGG